>JAITFB010000027.1 GCA_031281695.1 Candidatus Servula neotermitis | reverse complement strand
TAAATAAATTGAGAACTTGTTGGATGTTGAGAATCAGTTGGCGGATAATGGCTGGGCTGGTTTCAGTTGGTAGGGCTCGAAATACCATTTTCAAATATTGTTGCGGAGTTAAATTGGTGGTGTTAGAACTGTTATCGCCTATAGAAAGGCTGTTATCGGTAGTGGTGTCGGTCGTGTCTGTGGTTTCAATAGTTTGTACATTATTGGTGTTTAGTACCATATCGTAAAGTGCGTTCAATACCAATGAACGCGCCAAAGAGTCAGAGATTTTTTCGACCGATTCCAAAGCAGTAGTTAGAGATTTGGAGTCCAAAATGGTTTTGGCGTAGGTCAAATCAGCGTCATTCAATAAAATCAGCGCTGGTGGCTGGAAGTTTTTGAGAGCTAAAGTAGTCAGCGAACCATCAATATCGACCGTATAATATTCTTTTTGAACCAACTTTTGTTGAGGGTTAAAATCATAAAAGCCGATGCCTAACCGATGCGGACGTAAAGTCGGATGGGCTTCGGGCGCAGTCTGTTCAATTTGGAATTTAGTGACGGTTCCGCTTTGATTAGTGGTCAAAATAGGCTTGAGCGTATTGGGTCCAGCCGATTCTAACCAAGAAATACACCAAGATTTAAGATCACGCTTAGAAGCGGATTCGATTTCGGAAATTAAGTCAGAAAGAGTGGCGTTGGCAAAAGCGTGTTTACGTAAATATTGACTAAGACCCTCAAAGAAATTTTCGCGACCCACATATTCGACAAATTGCTTGAGCGTTGAGGCGCCTTTAGCGTAAGTAATGCCGTCAAAGTTGACCTGAACATCCTCCAAGTCCTTGATGTCGGCGGCGATGGGGTGAGTGGTCGGCAAATCGTCCTGGCCGAACGCCCAAGTTTTTTCCATAATGTTGAAAGTGGTCCAAATGTCTTGGTAGACCGTAGCCTCGGCGGTCGCGAGCGTCGACATATATTCAGCGAACGATTCGTTAAGCCAGAGGTCGTTCCACCATTTCATAGTGACTAGGTCGCCAAACCACATATGAGCCAATTCATGCAAAATGGTCACGCAACGTCGTTCATACATGGGCTGGGCTGTGGCGGAACGGAAAATGTAATTGTCAGTATAAGTAATAGTCCCAGCGTTTTCCATCGCTCCAGCATTGAATTCCGGAACAAAAATTTGGTCATACTTGGCGTAAGGATAGGGGAAGTTGAAGTTCTCGCCGTAGAATTGGAAACCTTTTTTAGTGATATCAAAAATCGTTTCGACGTCAAAATGCTGGGCTAATGATTGGCGACACATCAAACGCAAAGGTATGGTTCGTCCATCCGTGTTTGTCAATTCGTCGTAGAAAACTTTGTACGGTCCGGCGCAAATTGAAGTCACATACGATGAGAGTTTGGGCGTTTTGGTGAAAGAAAATATTTGAGCTTCGCCATGCTTGATCCAAGTGGCTGGTTTGGGGGATACAGTCGGTTGGGTGGAAATAACTTCCCAAGTTTTGGGCGCGACTACCGTAAAAGTGAAAGTCCCTTTAATGTCGGGTTGTTCAAATACTGCAAAGACTTTGCGCGAATCAGGAACTTCAAATTGTGAATACAAATAAGTCAGTCCATCAGCTGGATCTACGAATTTATGAAGACCTTCGCCTTGGTTGGAATATTGTTGAAGCGAGCGAACAGTCAGGCGATTTTGTTTTTGTAAGTCTTCCAAGCGAATTCGATAGTCTTGGTAATAAATATTCGGATCCAATGCGCGACCATTCAGAGTTATCGCATCGATCCGTTTAGACACTAAGTCGACAAATGTCGAAGTTCCGAAAATTGCATCAAACTCAATAGTGGTAATTGACTCAAAATAATTTGATTTGTCAGTCAAATCGAGATAAATAGAATATTTAGGGCTAGAGATGACGCGCGAGCGACCTTCCGCTTCAAAGCGGGATAAATTTAATCCTGGCATACATTCAGCTTAACTCGTTTAACTCATAGCAGTAGATTACTGCATGCGAGATTCTAACTCATATGCAAAAAAATCATACCCCATATCACATATTACGAGCTTTTATCTTAGCTTTCATGAATAAATCCCCTTGAATACAGTGACCTAGAATAAACTTACCTAGTGAACGTATTTCGGAAAACACTCAATTCTTATGGTTTCATTTTCTTGACGTTTTTTAGCTTCGGAGGGTTGTGCATCAGTCTAAGCATCTTTTTGGATCCAACAATAATATGGGGATATTTTATAGCCTGGATGGGCTTTGCTTGCGCATTCTTAATTTCTTACATTGGACATTCCAGCCATAATTTGCGCCCCGAAATCTCCGGCTTGCCCAATCTTAAGCCTCTGCCTCGCCAAATCAACCTCATTCAACAAACCACTATGATTACTATTAATATTATTTTTTCATGTGTAGCCCTCATAACGTCTGCGATAATTCCGAATCTTAGCCATAATTTCGCTCTAGCCTTAGCCATTCTTTCATCTTGCTTAGCCATAATAGTTTTGTCGTTTCAAATCATCAGCGTCATTTACGACTTTTTCTTCGCTCGAACTATCACCCAATTTAACTCAAAAATTCCCCAAATCCTGGAAAATTATCGCCCTGAATTCGCTATATTTTTAAATTATGCCGAGCATACTTCAGCCCTTACAATGTGGGTCAAATATTTCCAAATGCTTAATAGACCTTACTTAATCATGACCTCAGACTTTAACAATTACGATGAGATTTCTCAAAAATACGGTCTTCCAGTAATTTTAGTCAATAAAGAAACAATTCAGCGACTCACCCCATCTTCAATCAAAACTTTGTTTTACCCTATTATGCGTGGAGCCAATGATACTCCTCTTAGATTATTAGGCACTCGTCAACATGTTTTCATCGGGCATGGAGAAAGCGACAAAGGGGCATCAGCTCATAAATTATATCGATCATACGACAAATTCTGTGTTCCAGGTCAAGCCGGAGTCGACCGGTTCAAATTACAAAAAATCGCTACGCGACCAAATTTCTTTGAATTAATCGGACGTCCTCAATTAGAAAACCTTTTAACTCAAGAAGAGACTCCGCGTCATAATCAATCCTTCACAATCTTATACGCCCCAACTTGGTTTGGCGCTCAAGCCGATGATCGCCATAGTTCGCTTAATCGAGGGTTTAAAATCGTAAAACGTTTATTGAAAAAAAACTATCGTATAATCTTTAAGCCTCACCCCTTATCTTTAGTTCCTAACCCCCTTCTCACTAAACACGACGATCGTAAAACTGTGGCCAAAATCGATCGATTGATTGCCCAAGCCAGACGCGATTCCAAAATCTTTCACCTCACAAGCTCTCAAACCAGCAAAATGACGATTGATAAATGTTTTAACCTCTCTCACGCACTCATTAGCGATATTTCGAGCGTGATTGTTGATTATCTAATCACTGATAAACCTATCGCACTCAATTCTAATTACCAAAATCCTGCCGCGCTTTACCAATCCAAACCCCTAGCAAAAAGCCTTTACGTAATCAATCCTGATTTATCCAATTTAGACTTAATGCTGGAAGAATTAGAGCTAGACACCCGACAATTTGAACGCCAGAATGCCAAAGTGTACTATCTCGGGGCTTCTAAACCAGCAGCTCAAGTACAATATTTTTTGAATAAAATTGAATCGATTTTAGCAAAGGAATAATTAGGAATTAGTTGCGAAAAATTTCTTGATGAAAGAGCTTTTACTTATAGTGAACGCTCACTTTCCTCGCCAGCACTTACGCTTTGATGTCATGACTAATTCCTAGTTCCTAAGAAATAAACGCTTCTTGACGATGGTCTAATCTGGCTAAAATTTCTTTAGCAACATCGGGATCAATCTCTCCTGTATTAGTCGCCTCTACTATATCTTGTCGTTGCGTTTCAATAATTTCGCTAATTACGCCAACCACAAATTCGTATTCAGGCAAGGTGTCTTTATCTAAAGGTCTTCGAAAACGATCCCACGCTAAACGAATTTGTTCGACTGGAACCGGCATTTCGTCAGGGTCTAAATCCTCGATTACTTTCTCAGCTGTATCATCTAAAAGCTGACGAGCTTTGGCTCTTTGTTTGGCCAACCAAACTCGATGCGGCACATCTTCAACAGACAGTTTACGAATCACCCAAGGTAACGTCGTAGCTTGAACAATCAATGTCACGCAAGCTACAACCAGCCCTACCATCAAAATAAATGAGGTAAGTAAAGTGTCATGGGCACTATTAATAGTCGTTGGAACCGATGCTGCAATGGCCAACGATACTACTCCGCGCATTCCGCACCAACTAAGAATTGCTTGATCTTGAATCGTTGTACTAGAAACTTTATAATGCTTTAGAGTATCATGCCGTAGGATAATTTGAGCTCGCTCTCGCATGCGCTGTTCGCGATTGGGAAATCGTTTGTATAATAATTTCGAAGCTTTCAATAATCTTTCTCGCGATATACGATCCACTAAAGTCCCCAAAGCTGTTGTTGAAAACACCCAAATGGGACGTAAGACAATTACAACTAATAAAATAGGTAACGAGAGAAGAAATGCTTGGACCGGGTGAATTCCATTAGCTCCCAAAGCTTCAATGATGAAACGAAACTGCAACCCCATATATCCGAATACTAAAGTTTCAAACAATGTATCAATTGACATCCAAAAATTCCGTTCTTGAATCCTAACTGCATAATTTGAAACGAAAGCGCTTCGTTCAACAATAAAACCACAAATCACTACTGCGATTACTCCCGACGCTTCAAAAGCATCCGCCACAATATAAGCAGTATAAGGTACGACTGCTGAAAACACGGTGATTAAAGAAGGATCTTTAAGCGACTTGCGTATAAAATTAGTCAAAATTCCTACAACAATT
Organism: Candidatus Servula neotermitis; assembly: GCA_031281695.1. Lineage (GTDB taxonomy): Bacteria > Actinomycetota > Actinomycetes > Actinomycetales > Bifidobacteriaceae > Servula > Servula neotermitis. Next base: position 21,437 of record JAITFB010000027.1, on the reverse strand, counting down.
CCCACCGCTAAACCTACTCCTAATTGGAACAAAAACAACAAGGAAACTGAGTTAATGTAACTGTGAGTCGGTATCAATGTGGCCAAACCGACCGAATAAAGCGTAAGAGCCGAAGCATCGTTAATCAAACTTTCTCCAGTCATAATGGTCAAAGTTCGGTCATTCAATTTCAACTTTTTGCCAATAGCGATAGCGGAGACTGCGTCCGTTGGAGCGACTAAAGCGCCGATGATAATACAAGATCCCCAATTCAAAAATGGTATCATTTGGTGAGCAATCCAAGCCACAGCCAAAGCTGTTACAATTACCAACAAAACTCCCATAGATAAAATGGGCCTTTTTAATGTATTGAACTTATACACGCCAATTTTACGCGCACTAGAATATAGAATCGGCGGCAAAATAATGGTCAAAAATAATTCGCCATCAATTTTCAATTGAGGTAAAAATGGCAAAAATGACAACAAAGCGCCTACGATTAAAACCAATACTTCAGCTTGCAATTTAAAGCGCCGACTAAAGCCCACTACGATCAAAGAGCCTATCATCATTAGCATGATGTACAATAAGTTCACAAAGATAGTTTACCTTTAGCACATTGAGAATCAATAATCCAATAATTCTCACCCAGCGCTCCTTTTTAGATTTAATATGAACTACAATACAATCACGGTCCGCTTTCTTTGAATAAGTTCTCACTTTCAACTTCGGTAAATCCAGCATTTATTACAAAAGAACGGACAATATATAACAACGTGAATGTAAAACATATGTAAATACTATGAGCTGTTTTAGCGTAAATGAATATTTTCGATATGATTTTCTTAAACTAGAAGAGATGTCAAATTTTTTACTTAAAGCTAAACTCGCATTCGCTTTTAAACCCAGAGTCACCAAAATTCTTACTCCAATTATCGTGGTGCTTTTCGGCGCAGGATCATTTATCACCGCCGTTTATTTAGACATCAGAGCCAGCGGCGGATATTTCTCTATGGACTTTTTAGGCTCACGCCCGCCTGTCGATCCTTTAGCTGGCAACGCAGTTAATATTTTAGCTATGGCCTATGACTCCTACGGAAACGATGGTGGAAAATTCACCAATGAAAAATTAGGGAACGCCAATGCAGACACCAACATTTTAGTTCACATATCTTCGGACCGCAAAAGCGTTGAATTGATCTCCATAGCGCGCGATATTCTGACCGACATTCCCGAATGCGAAGTCACGGGCGGGGGCGTCGTCCCAGCGCGCCACGGTATGGTCAATAGTGCTTTTGGCGAAGCATACATCGCTGGCGGAGACTTGAAATCAGGCGCTAATTGTCAGGTCAAAATGATTGAACAAATGACCGGAGTTCGCATAAACTACAGCGCGTTAGTCGATTTTGAAGGTTTTTACGAAATGGTTAAAGCTTTGGGAGGAGTAGAAATGTGCATCCCCGAAAACGTCGGACCCATTGAACATGCCGGAGGTTTGACCTTAAAAGCTGGAATGCAAAAACTCAACGCTTGGCAAGCCACTGAATACGGACGAGCCCGTTTAGGTATCGATGATGGTTCTGATATTTCCCGCATGAAACGCCAACAAAAATTATTAGGCGCCATGGGAAAAGAAGCACTAGCGCAAATGAAACGATTGAATATCCAAGGCATCTATAAATTTTTCAAGGCCCTTATGGAATCGATCGACAGCTCAATGCCCATGGAGGATATGGTCGGTCTAGCCTATTCATTGCGCGACATTGACAGGCGAAATATTGCGTCATTCACAGCTCCTATTGGATCAGCGCCAGAATACGGTCGCCTAGTCTTGTTGCCTCAAGCCCAAGAAATGTGGGACGCTTTACGAATCGACCAACCTCTATTCAAATTATCCCAACCTGAACCTTCTCCGTCAGGATCAGACTCCGATTCAAGTACTTCGTCCAAATCCGAAAGCAGTCCTATTGTTCCCAAGCCAGATGTTTCAGCAGATATTCAAAACAATCAAATCAAAACCTCCTTCAATCACAATCCAGAAACTTTTAACCCGCACTCAAATGCAAACAATACCTTTGTAAAAAATGCTATAGCTGAGACATCTCCCTCGGACTCATCTGGCTCTAGTATCATCCCAGAGTTTGAATATGATACGCCAGCCTCCGTCGAAAGTTGTTGAAAATGGACGACGAGTATCCCACTTTCACTCCGTCCAATATCTCCTATTCACCCCGCCCAATCGAGCCCAACCCATCCAATCGAGCCCTCGCAAATCCTGCTTCAATAAAATCTCCCTACTTCATAAATCGAAAAACCTCGGCTCAAACAAATTTAGCTTCGCGACCCAAAGCCAATCCCAATCTTCGATGGTACACGCCAGCCAACTCAATCCGTACCCAATCTCGGAAAATCATCATCAAACACAACTTGGGGCAAACTTTTAAATTCAGCTTCGTTTTTCTTACAGGTTTAGCGCTTGGACTCATAATCGGTTTGGTTATCGCAATTATCACTTAATGGAGCCACTTTGGAGACTCGAACTCCAGACCTTGTCTTTACGAGAGACACGCTCTACCATCTGAGCTAAAGTGGCACTGATATTAGATTAATCAATAAGTTCTCTAAGACCAATTTTTCCGGTATATTTTGTAGAATCGCAAGCTTGGCTTTTTCGACTTGTCGTAGTGCATCAATTATTTGGCTGGTATTATTTTTATCAGCAGACAATGCAGCTTGACGCAATAAACGACTTAAGTAGTCAGCTACTAAATCGAAATCGTTGGAAATTGATGTGTTCGATTGTTTATTTATACTCAAATATCTTTCGGTGGTTTTTAAAATTTGGTAAAGAGTTTGGGAAGTTTGGAGTTGCTCAATCAAAAATTTAGCCGATTGGGACTCAACTGCCGTTGAAATTTCATTCAAACGCACTTCCACCACACGAGATATAACTGTAGGAAGTAAATTGTCAGGTTTGCTGGAAAACAATACAACGGCCGAGTCAACTGGAGGTTCCTCTAGTACTTTTAAGAGAGTATCTTGGCTTTCTTCGCTCAAAGCTTCAGTCTGGGTAATAGCTGAGAAATTGGTGCGACCGATTTGTGGTCTAGTATAAATGGACTGAACGATCGAACGAATGTCAGCGATAGCGTAATGAGAATCGGTTGGTCGATAAATATGAACATCAATATGGGTTCCTTGAAGCGCGTGTCTGCAATCTGAACAAGTCCCGCATCCGCCGGTTTGGCATACATAGCTGGCAGCAATTTGGTTAATTATAGGAATGTTGGTCGGCAAATTTGTACCACCAACCTCACTAACAATCCCATTTCCACCACCAGCCCTGAAGCCAGTGCTTCGATCGCTGTCAGTAGTTTTACCTCCGCTTTCAACTCTGTCGTCATCATCATTGCTACTCTTTTCATTAGTTTGAGCCTGGAAATTACCAGAGGATCCGATGAACAAGACAGATTGACCGTATTCAGACCAGTTTTGTTCAGGCCAGTTTTTCATGAAGGATTTTTAGAATTTGTTGACTGATTTCCGCCAAAGTCATTCCCACAGGAAAAACTATATAACGATCTGGATACATAGTAAATAGTTTATTATAAGCGATCCGGGCTTTGGTTTGCAACTCTAACCCAAAACTCTCTAAACGGTCTGGGTCGGGGTCAATACGACTGATAGAGACGCTAGGCTTAGTGTCAATGAAGAAAGTCAAGTCAGGCATGACGTTTTGAACTGCCCAAAGATTGATTTGTAAGACTTGATTGAATCCAGCCCCTCGAGCTCCGCCTTGATACGCTACTGAACTATCAAAAAACCGGTCACTTATCACGAGAGCTCCGCGCTCTATTGCTGGTTTAATTACTTTATCTACATGATCAGCGCGCCCAGAGGCCACCATCAAACTTTCGGTAATGGGAGAAATGGCTTCGTCGTGTAGGAAAAGTTGACGGAGTTTTTCTGCCATAGGCGATCCGCCTGGTTCACGAGTTATGACAATTTCTCGGTCAGTCAATTTAGGGAGTTGAGATTTCAAAGTTTCTAAAACTGTAGTTTTTCCTGAACCGTCCAAGCCTTCTAAAGTTATGAACATAATTTCATTTTAGCCTTTGAAATCATCTCCTCATCAAATTTTTGAGTAATTGAAAACATTAACCACGCACAATTAAACTACTTTTATGGATAAGCCAATCCGCGAATTTCTAGCGATGGGCACTTTAGTCTCTATTCACACTCATGGACAAATTGATGATCAATTTTTGGATAACTGCGAAGAATTAGTCTGCAATTGCGAAAAACTTTGGTCACTCTATCGTACAGACAGTGAAATCAACCGAATAAATCAAAGTGCGCCTAACCAACCTATCTCAATCGATCAACTGACTTATGACCTGATAATTAAAGCTATCAATTTTACGCAATCCACTAATCAAAATTTTCAAGTTACAATTGGAGAACTTTCTAAAATTTGGAAACAAGCCAAAATCACCCAAAAATTACCAGACGCTAAACTAATCCAAAATAAAACCCAAGCGTTACTTCACAAACCGATCACTTTGACATCAAAAAACCAATTGATACGCCAGGCGAATGTAAATTTAGATTTTGGAGCTGTGGCCAAAGGATACGTGCTTGATCTTCTCCTTAAATTTTTTAGAAATGCTCATATTTCAGCTTTACTTTCTTTAGGGACTTCTTCAATCGGAGCGGTAAATTTTCTTGATCAAAAACCTGCTTGGAAATTAGGAATCAGAGTACCTTCTACTCAAAATTTCCAGCTTTTAGGAACGATTAAATTTAAAGATTGGACTGTTTCAACCTCAGGTACTTATGAAAATACTTTCAATATTAAGGGCGTGAACTATCATCATATAATCGATCCTAATACCGGTTATCCAGTCCAAAACGACCTAATTGGGGTATCCGTGTTTTCTGCAAACGCCACTATGAGCGAAGCTTACTCGACTGCTATTGCAGTGATGGGCTTTAATTCAGCACGAAGGCTTTGGGAAAATTCTCCGAACTTTGAGATGATTTTAATTAAACGGAACCATGAGATATTTTTGACCCCAAAATTAAACAGACTCTTCAAATTAATTGACCAATCCTTTACAGTGAAAAATTTGAACTTAGAAAAAAATGATTGAATTATTGAAATAACTCCTGAAAAAAATTCTGGTTAGGTAAACTGGACTTATGGAAATCGTTGTCAGCATTTTAATAGTTGTAATGATTATCGTCGCCATTGCTCTAATTATCCCCTCGCAGATCCAAAAATATCGCGCGCGGGTCAACTACCAAAACGAAACTCACGCTTCCCAAGCTCTCAAAATAGTCAATGTTTTGGGTGAATTGGACTTAGTTAAAGAGTCTCCGGAAAAACACGATGCGCTTTTAAGAAAAAGTTACAATGCTTACAAAGCGAACTATCGCAAAAGGATAAATCGACGCGCAGAATTAGGCTTAGCGCCTGGTTTTGGCATGTCTAGAATGATGGAATTTCGTTACGATGATAAATTAAAACATGTAAAAAAAATCCGTTCATTAGAGTATCAAGAAGCTGGTCAAACTCAAGTATTACAAGTTGACCAACCAATTACTCTAAACTCCGGCATTGAGCGAGTTTTGGCTCGCCGGCGAATTGATGAATAGTTCAATACTAATTGAACTCGCATTACAAGCTCGTATTAGAGCGTACGTTCCTTATTCCCACTTTGCAGTCGGGGCTGCGCTGCTTGATGATTCAGGCAAAGTTTGGTTCGGTTGTAACATTGAAAATGCCGCGTATAGCCCAACTAACTGCGCTGAACGAACAGCAATATTCAAAGCCATTTCCGAAGGTAGTTACAATTTTGATTCAATTGCGATCGTCGGCGGGCCTCAAGACATCAAGCGCCCTCAAGTTTTTTGTCCACCTTGTGGAGTCTGTCGACAAGTTTTGCGCGAATTCGTTAATCCTCAGACATTCCGTTTGATTTTTCCTAAAAACCAAGTTTTGACTTTGGACGAATTATTACCTAAAAGTTTTGGGCCTCAAAATTTGCATTCCGACCCTACAGTGTTAAACTGAAATTAATAGGCCTTAAATTGAACCTTAAATATTACTTCCAATTAATGACAGGGAAACGTCAAGATCACACTTTCCCTTTGATAACTGCTTGGCTGATCGTCATATGTTGTGTGGTTTGGCTCATCGAATTGATTCCTAATAATAATCTAATTACCCAAGGATCCATGTTCAAGTTCGCAGCACCTATTCAACCTTGGCGATACCTTACCTATATGTTTTTACATGCAACCGAAATGGGAAATTTCATCTTGCCAATCAACCCTTTACATATTGCGCTGAATATGTATTCCCTTTGGATCCTAGGGAGAATCCTCGAACCATATTTAGGCAGGGCGCGTTTTCTTATCGTTTATCTATTATGTGGTTTAGGAGCGGCCTTCATCCCCACAGGATTTGCTTTTATTGCGCCGAACGCTCTGCTCACTTTTACTTCCTCAATCGGCGCTTCCGGAGCCATTATGGGGCTTTTTGGGGTATTAATTCTTTTATTTAGACGTCTACGAATGCCTTACAATCAACTAATTCTCGTCTTGGCTCTGAACATTGGCATTCCGTTATTAATTCCTGGCATAGACTGGGGTGGACATTTAGCCGGAGCTTTTACCGGCATAATCATGGGAATCGCTCTAGGTTATACTCGTTGGAATATTCCGACTAAATTCACAGCCAAAAAATGGTTCGCTCTTTTTGCTATTGGACTCCTTGCGCTCTTCATTATCATTGAAGTATGGATTTTAGTGAACTATATGCCGGACTTAAAGTACGCATCTGAATATCTTGCGATAGCCAGCGGAATAGCAACATAAGGTTTTCCCATCCATTACGTTGCATGGCACGCTTTGGCCATGCATTTATTTCAAATGGTCGAACACGAAATCTTATAAGACAACATGAACCAATTCATGAAGCGGGCCGAACAAAGAGAACATTAAAACAATGATTTGACAAATCGACATGTATATTAAGGTCGGCTTTGATCTGAAAGACCATTGAAGATTTTTTCGAGAAAGAGTCATTACTAAAATAAAAACTATGACGTAAAGCAAAAACCCCACGACTCCCGCAATTAATCCGTAGTCAATGGCATCGGCTTTATCTGCTTGGTCAACGTAAACCACCAAATTACGATTTTTGAAGTCGGTACGCAAAAAAGCAAATCCCGAAAGAAACTGAATCATCGCGTAAATTAACAAAAGCCAACGTTTGGGATATTTTAAAATGTCCGAAATAATTATATCAAGTAAAAGTAAGGATGCTAGCACTACGACCAACCATGCCAAAGTTTCTATAATTGACAAAGGCCAATTAATACCAAATAAAAGGCGGTAGCCAAAATTACTCGGCAACAGATTTTTCAGCAATGCAGGAATTGCGAATTCTCGGCCTAACCAAAAAGGAATAATTGTTACAACCAAAATTATACTCACTTTGATCATTAGCCTTCGATTTTCCGCACGCATAGTGTTAGTTTAAAGCCGGATAACCTGAACAAAAGTCGCTATTTCTAATATAACTTATGATTTTTGAGATAAAACTGATACTTTTTAAAAAAAACGCTATAACCCAAAAAATCATTTATCTCGGTCAGAGCGGGCTTCCTGAGGGGTAGGCTAAAAGTTTTGCACAAATAAAAATGCTATTCTAGCTCCTAATTATTTTCATTAAATTTAAAATATGGAACTTAGATTATTGAATTTATTGTTAGTTTTACAACGCAACCCCGCGGGTTTAACTAGTCAAGAAATCTATGAGCGGGTTGAACAATATAGCTCGATGGCACCAATTGTGTTTCGGCGGAATTTGATTCGCGACATCTATAGCCTTGAAACCCAGGGGATTGAAATTCTCCGCAACCCAAGAGAGGACACTGAACGTGGCAAAATATATCAACTTTCCTAACATTTGGCGTACGCTGAATATTCTAGCGTACGAACAACCGATTCATTTAGAAGATTTAGCTAATAGACTCGGAATCAGCGTAAAAGGAGTTAAAAAATTGATTAATCACATGTCTTTAGCTGGAGTTCCCGATTATATGCCTGACCGTTTGCTTTCATTCGATCAATTCAAGCTGGAACAACAGCAAGTATATTGTTTTATTGATTTAGGTATTTTTAAATACTTTAAAAATAATCACGTTCAACGACTTTATGACCCCCAACTAATACGAAATTTCTTCATTCAAAATCCCGGTACTACTATCACAGTCACTATTAAATACACTGATCAAAACGGCGCAACCAGCCAAAGGCAAATCTCTGGTTGGAATTATTACGAAAAAAACCATCGAGAATTCATTGATACTTATTGCCATTTACGGCAAAATACTAGAACGTTTTTATTATCTCGCATTCAAAAACTAGAGGCAAAACGTTAAACTGATTCAAGTGAGTTCCGAAAAAATCCAGCCTATCGAGTTGGAAAATGAGCTTCAAATTTCATTCATGGAATACGCTCTTTCAGTCATTCATGCTCGAGCTTTGCCAGATGCTCGCGATGGTCTAAAACCGGTCCAAAGACGAATTATTTTTCAAACTCAAGCCATGGGTTTAGCTCCCGATAAACCTTTCGTAAAATCTGCTCGTATCGTCGGAGATGTTATGGGGAAATTACATCCTCATGGAGATTCCGCAATTTACGATGCTTTAGTCCGGATGGCTCAACCCTTTTCTTTACGTTTACCCCTAATCGAAGGTCACGGAAATTTTGGCTCTTTGGACGATTCTCCCGCTGCAGCCCGTTATACTGAAGCGCGCCCTAGTATCGCCGCAACCAAACTAAATGAAGACATCGACCAAGATACTGTAGATTTCACACCAAACTACGACAATAAATTAATGCAACCAAAAGTTCTACCTAGCGCATTTCCCAATCTCTTAGTAAATGGAAGCTCTGGAATAGCTGTCGGCATGACAACCAATATGGCACCTCATAATTTACGCGAGGTCATCAATGCTGCACTCTATTTAATTGACCATTCCCAAGCAAGTTTAGACGAATTATTACGTTTCGTTCCCGGTCCAGATCTCCCAAATGGCGGCGTCATTATGGGTATTGAAGGAATCCGCGAAGCTTATCAAACTGGACGAGGCAATTTCACTATACGGGCCAAAGCTAGAATTGAAAACCTAACTTCTCGTTCCCGCGGTATTGTAATTACAGAATTACCCTATTTAGTCGGCCCAGAAAGAATAATCGAGCGCATGAAGACTTTAGATAATCAAAAAAAATTGGAAGGAATTTCTTATTACAAGGACTTAACCGACCGCCATCACGGAATTAAAATTGTGATCGGCATTAAATCTGGTTTTAACGCCCATAACATTTTAGAGCGTCTATACGCTCTTACTCCTTTGCAAGAAAACTTTTCGCTTAACCATGTAGCCTTAGTTAACAACACACCCCAAACGCTAAATTTAAGTCAACTTTTACAAATTTGGATCGATCATCGCAAACAAGTAGTTAGACGACGTACCGAATTTAAATCGAACAAACTAAACGAACGATTACATCAAGTTGAGGGACTTTGGCGAGCCATTTTAAATATTGACCAAACAATTGCCATTATTCGCAATGCCGAACATTCTAAGCAAGCTAAAAAAGAACTAGCTCAAGCCTTCGATCTCGACGATGCTCAAACTGAGTACATTCTTGAGCTCAAATTACGCCGATTAACGAAATTCTCTTGCATTGAATTAGAACAAGAAAAAGACGAGCTAGTTCAAAAGATCCAAGCTTTAGAACTCATCCTCCAGGACCCACAAGTTTTTATTAAATTGATCAAACAGGAGATGCAACAAATAGCTCAAGAATTGGGCGACGAACGCCGTACTTTAATCGCCACTTCCGATTCAATAACTTCTTCTGCCAACCAAAATCTAAGTATTAACCAACCAAATTTAGACCTCCGTAAACAAAAAAACTCCGATTCTTCAACGCAAACGACTGGAACTTCTCAAACTAACGTAAAAAACCTAGAAATTATTGATACCAAGTGTACAGTTTTGCTCTCCAGCTCCGGTTTAATTGGCGTCATCTTCCCTCATCCAGAATCAACTCCCAACGAAACCGATCAAACCAAACGTCATCCGCACGACGCCATCCAAACTATTTTACGGTCATCTACGCGCAGCCAAATTGGAGTTTTGACAAATTTTGGACGAATTCATAAAGTTAATGTGAGCGATCTAAATATGATTGACCTTTCATCTGGTTTCGCTGGAATGGGAGGATTAATTGGACTCCATAAAATGGTTGACTTAGAAAAATATGAACGTGTTTTAAACATAGTCTCACTATCTTCAACCACCCCTATTGCTCTAGCTACCCACAAAGGCATAGTTAAACGAGTTCTAAACGATATACCTAAAACCCAAGATATTTATCCTATAATAGCACTAATTGAAAACGACGAAGTAATCAGCGGCGCCCATGCCCGCGATGAAGACATTTTAGTTTTCATCGCGTATGACGCTTCCCTTTTGCATTTTCCCGCAGGACAAGTTAGACCCCAAGGACGAAGTTCGCAAGGGATGAGCGGAATTAAGTTAACTCCTCCGGCGACATTACTTAGCTTTAATATAATTACCAACCCTGACCAAGCTGAAGTAATTACCATTGCAAAAAATCAGGAAGCTCTGTCCAAAATCGACCCAGGGTTCGGAAAACGCACCGCCCTAAACCAATTTCCGCGACAAAACCGCGCCAGTCGAGGGGTTCGCAGTCAACGATTTTTGAAAAATCAAAATGAATTATCATTCGCTTTCGCCGGAACCCAACCCTTAGGAGCTCTCAACGCTAACGGATTGCCTCTAGACTTGCCTCCGCTTGAAAGCAAACGTGACGCTTCTGGGACTAAGCTACCTGACTTAATTGCTTCAGTCGGTGTTTTGATTAGTTGAAAAAAACTTAATCTTGATTAAAAGTCTAAAAAATGTTGTTATAAGTTTGGAATCGAGATGAGGATTGGTTAAAATTACATTATTGTAATTTATAAAAAGCGAGGAAACCATGACCCAAGTAGAGTTAGCCAAACTACTGCCAATCAGCCAGGAAATATGGCAGAGTTTTGCCCTTTGCGCCCAAGTAGATCCTGAAACTTTTTATCCAGAAAAAGGCGGATCAACTAAAGAAGCCAAACGTATTTGCGATGAATGCGATGTCAAGGAAGAATGCAAAGATTTTGCTCTACGCACAGATCAACGTTTCGGAATTTGGGGCGGACTAGCTGAGTCAGAACGTCATACGCTAAGAAAACAAAAGGTTGCTAACCAATCCCGCTTCCAATGACCAAATTGAAGCCAAAGGTCGCCGCGATAATCGTTGCGCGCGGAAATTCAATCGGATTAAAACGATGTATTAAATCAATTCGCAAACAAACCTGTTCGGTCAATCAATTTGTCGTCGTAGATGTTGGAACAACCCTGGCCCAAAACTCAATTCAAACTCCGACTATTACAGACTCTTCAACCCAAAATGATATAACATTTTTCCATGCCGATTTTTGCCGTTCATTTTCGGACGCGATCAATTTGCTGGTAGAATCCCATAAAATTGAGAAATCCATAGAATGGCTTTGGGTTTTACACGACGACGCTTACGCTGAACCTGATTGTTTACTTAAGCAAATCAATCAAATAGGCTACAGCCAAAATTTAGTTCAAGTTGGCGCCAAACAATTACTGGATCCTGGAGGCGATTTATTAGAAGTAGGATTTTCTATCACGACCAGCCAACGTTATTTTTTTGGACTAATGCCTGGCGAAATGGATCAACATCAATATGACGAACGCGAAGATGTTTTCGGAACTTCTTTGAACGGAGCTTTATTGCGTTTCGATTTCGTCCAAAACTCTAAATTAGCGGACCCAGTCTTAGGCCTAATTGGAGACAGTCAAAATGTCGCCCTAAAAAGCACCTTGATGAACTGTCGAACCATCGTATGCCCAAACGCAATCATCCATCATCAACAAAAGACTTTCCGAAACGCGTCCGATTCCCATTTTAACTTATTTAAAGCCCAAACTTTCGCACGTTATTATCATCAATTGTGGTTAGCTAAAACCCCTAAACGTTTGATTCTATGGTTAGGACTTTTATTCACAGCTTTAGCTCGAGCCGCAATTGACTTTCAACACTTCGGAACTCACACAATCATGCCTTGGACCATGCTAAAACATTGGAGAATCATCAGCCAAAATCGCAAAATGATTGAACCCAAACTTGAACTAAAAGTGACTAATGTAAAAAAACTATTAACTCCAGAATCAACCTATCGACGTTTTATTCACGAAAAAAAACGTTTACAATTTTTAAATGAAACCGAAAAATTCCAACCCACTGTTCTGCAAGCTCAAGCTTTAGTAAAAGTACGTCAAAACAACTGGATTGTAGCTGGTTTGCTGACCTTATTATTGACTCTCATTTCAATTTTGGCTTTCCGCAGTCTATTAATCGACCTCTGGAATGGAGGCAATCTCATTTCGCCAGTTTTACGGAGGACCATTCAACCTTGGCAAACTCTTTTTAACTATTTGATTCCCTTGGCGCTGCCAACATTTGGCGTAAGTGGATTTTTTGGCCTTGGAACCATTACTCGTAATTTGTGGTTACGCAGTTTCGGAACTCTATTATATGCTTTCTCGCCCATCGCCTTATCTCTGATTAGTTCCGGCCGCATTTCTGGAATTGTATTTTATATACTGGCACCGATTATTTTGGCTGAAATTGTTAAAGGCATCGGGCATCAACGTACCGATCTAGATATACCCCGTCGACGGCAACGTTGGCATCTCTTCGCAGGGTTATTGCTCGCTTTAGCGACCCTTACGCCCCGGTTAGTCAACTTGATCATGTTATTGCCTAATTTCACTCGACAATCTTGGGTGGTGTTATTAATGGATCAAGAGAGTTATTCGCCTAATTATAGCATTTCCACTTCTGACTTACTGGCCTTTTTACCTCAACCACTTTTGGAAACTAATTTCAAACTAATCTTATTTATCGCAATTGGTGTTTTAGTCTTATCAATCTTTTTACGCCCAGATTTATGGAACTTAATCGGCGCAATAGTTACTATGTCAGTTTGGTTACTCGCTTGGGTAATTAAAGATCAAGTCGTTAATTTATTGCCTAACCAGCAGCCTGTATTCGCCAACGTTTCGCCATATTTGACTATAGTTTGGTTACTCTTATTAGTTTTATCGTTAAGAGGCTTAGATTATTTGAATAAAATTTGGCTGCGAAAAGGCTTATCACTGGTTTTCGCCAGCGTGACTGGCTCTGTAATTGCCATATCGTGTATAACCTTTTATTCAGCTTTAAGCTTACAGGCTCAACAAGCCGACACTATTCAATCAATTGCGTATGAACAACAACTGCAATCTGACTTTCCCAATATTTTAGTCATAGAACAACCCAGCTCAGAGCTGATCGAATACTCAATTCTAGGACACCGTAATTTGGATTATTTTGGAGTTTTCCCTTATCAACTCGTTGAACAAAATCAAAACTCCCCAGACACTGAATACCTTGAACTACAATCAACTTTATCTCAATTATTAACTGGACACGCAGATGCCTCAACTAAAAAAGTCTTTCAAAATCATCGCATTGGCGGAATAGAAATTCCTGCTTCCATGTCAGGCTCCCCTTATTATATTCAATTAGTCGCAAATTTAAATCAAGCTCAAGGTTTAAAACCATTGACTTCAGGAGATCAATTTGCATATTGGAGTTTGGATTATGCCGCATTCGATCAGGAGATCTCATGAAACGGACTACAATGCGGATCTTTATCTCATTGCTCGTTCTCGGATTGGCTGCCGGAATTAGCGTTTTAGCATATTTTGAAGTACCAGCACAACGTTTTTTTTCGCCTAGTTTCAGCTCTCAACCAATTGAATTAGCCGCTTGGTCCGAACAATTATTTTGCCCTGGTGGTATCACAGTTCCTAACGATGCGAGCGTCAGTTTAGAATCAGATTTTAACCCAATGCCAACCCCGCCCCTTAGCGAAACCGTAGCCTTAGCTACCGGCGGAGTGGAATCAGCCCTTATAAGCAATTTCGAAGAAACTGATTTCCTTCCGTTGACCGGGGATCCCTTAAAACAATTACGAATAGACGATGGGGTCCCTCGAATTCTAAATTCAACATTCCAAAATAATCAAACAGGGACTGATGCTTTAGCGATTAGCGTAAGCGAAGTAAGTCAAGGGGACTTACGCGGATTAGCAGGACAAACTTGCGCTTTGGCTGCTTTCGACTTTTGGTTTTGGGGAGGCGGAACGCAAATCGGCGAAAACCTTCAACTCAATATCACTAATCAAACCGAAGCCAACGCATCCATCGTGGTTGAACTTTATAATCTAGACTCATCAAATGAGGCTTTAGCAATCGAACACTTCAATGTTCCTCAACACGATACAACCAAATTACTGGTCTCTCAAATTAAATTGGGTTTGGAAAATGTAATAGTACACCTCAAATCTAACGACACTCCTGTAACAGTTTTGGCGCAATATAACCAACTTCACGAGCTGACTTCGCAAGGCGTTGAATATTTACCTTCGCTCAATTTCGCAACTGAACATTACTTCCCTTTACTCACAGTGTCGAACGAACAACATCAAACTTTAAAGACCTGGTCGAATTCTCCTATGAATGCTACTCTTAATTTATTCAATACTTCCGACCCAATCACGCCTATTACACTTGAACCTAATTCGCAAACACCTAATGGGACAATTTGGGATTTAAATACATTGCCAACGGGAAATTATTGGGCTAAAGTCAATTCGGATGTCCAATTTATCGCCCAACTCCAAACCAATTTCGTTCCAAGCCAAACTGACAATGAGCAATCTTCGCCTAACTCTGCTTCTAAAACTAAAAAACAAACTAATTCCGAAACCGAATCAACTAACACGACTGCTAACCAATCGCCCCTTAGCCTCACAACTGAGTTGGTTGAATTTAACTTCAATGCAACAGCTCATCCCATGAACTACGGTACACTAATTTTGCCTAGCAAACTCGCTGCTACGACAGTTTTGGTCAATCCTAATCCTGAACCAATGACTGTCGCTGTCACTCAATTTGGATTACAAGGCGAAATGCTAAGCCTGGATTCGATCACCTTGCCAGCGGGTGGTATCCATTTTATCCCTAAGACCAAAGATCAAAATCTGGGTTATATCGTAGTCCAATCCCAAGACCTCGAACAACAATTTATGGGCGGGACCACCATCCACAGTGAAAACGGGATAACTTCTTATAATTTCTCCCGTAGCGAGCTTAAAAGTCAAACCGTTCAACTAAAACAGGTTCGATAAAATTTCGTTCACGTCCAGTCTCTTTCCCAAATTATGAAATTTAATAACCAACTTTGTATCTAATAGGCTCACAAAAACCTATAAAAGCTTACGGACTAACATCAGGGAATTGCCAATTGATTCGAGTGTCTTTTTTAAACCAGGTCAATTGTTTTTTTACCAGCTGGAAAGTATGTAAATTTATTAAATCGATCAACTGATCCTGGTCGATTTGGCCTGCTAGATATTGTAAAGTTTCAATATATCCAATAGCTTTCTGAGAGGTCGCACTTAGTAGATTTTTCAAAGAAAATACTTCTTCGACTAATCCGTCTTCCAACATTTTCTTGGTTCGCCTATGAATGCGAACTTTCAGTTCCTCTTTAGTATAACAAAACGCTATTTGACGAGTTGGGCGCAAATATTGGGGCGGAGCAAAAGTCAATTTTGGCAAAACTCCGGTCAATTCAATGATTTCCAGAGCTCTTATAATTTTTCTAGAGTTGTGGGGAGAAATTTGCTTGATGCTCGCTGGCGAAATTTGACCTAAACGTTCATATAACTTTTGAACACCATCGGCTTCCAGTTCATTATATAACCGCTTACGAACTTCATGATCAGTTGGTGGAAAATCCATTTGATCCAAAGCTGATCGGACATATAGTCCTGATCCGCCAACTAAAATGATCGTTTTTCCTTGATTGGACACTTGTTCAATAATTTTGAGTACTTTTGAACGATAAATTGAAACTGAAGCGATTTCATTTACGTCTAAGACATTAAACATATAGTTTTCAATTCCCGCCAAATCTTGATCAGACGGCTTAGAAGTGCCAACATTCATTTGGCGATACAAGGCGAAAGCATCAGCGTTAATCAAAACAGCGTTTTTAGTAAGCCGAGCTAAATTTAGCGCGTATTCGGTTTTACCACTAGCCGTACAACCTACAACAGCCAAAATCGATTTCATTGAACTTCAGCTATAAGATAATGCGGCGCAGTTCGAATGACTCGCGCCTGAACCGTATCTCCAATTGATAAATTCTCAGCTTTGTCTAAATGAACCAAAATATTTTGAGGAGACCTCCCTGATATGCGATGATGTTTAGCGTCTTTTTTCCCAATCTCATTCACGAAAACTTCTACAGTTTTATCTAAATATTTTGACATTTGAATTAGGGTAATATCTTCTTGTAGATCAACCAACTCGTTGAATCTATGGGACACGATCATTGGATCAACAGGAGACGTCATCTTAAGGGATTTTGTTCCAGGTCTAGGTGAATAAACGAATACAAATGCCGAAATAAATTGAGCTATTTCAAGTGCTTGCAGAGTAAGCCGATGGTCAGCCAGAGTTTCGCCAGGAAACCCCACAATGATATCGGTTGTCACCTCTAGATTCGGCAATGCTATTCGAATTTTTTTTAAAGTCTTAAGGAAATGTTCAATAGTATAACCTCTTTGCATTCTTTTCAATACTTGATCGCTGCCAGATTGCAAAGGGAAATGAATGTGGGGCATGATATTATCGTATTTTTGCATAATTTCAATTACTGGGTCAGTGAAGTATCCCGGATGAGGAGACATAAACCTAATGCGGGGGACGCCTAACTTCGCGACCTGTTCTAAAAGATGATGAAAATGAACTCCGCCAGTCTTTCCATAAGCGTTAACATTTTGCCCTAACAAAGTAATTTCTTGAACTCCTTGAGTTTGCAAATGTTTTACTTCCTCAAGAATTTTTGGGGCTGAACGATCGATTTGAGGTCCGCGAACTGCGGGAACAATACAAAAAGTACATCTTTGATCGCAACCCACGCTAATTGAAACATATTTACTAAAAGGATTATTCCATGCGCTAGGTAAATCTGCGATAGATGATTCAAAATGGTCCAAAATTTCAATCTGTGGTTCTCGATTATGTTGGAACTGTCTTAACAATTTAGGCAAAGCGTGGATATTGTAAGTCCCAAAGACAATATCCACTTGCGCATTATGTTTGAGCAATTGTTCTCGTTCAGACTGAGCGAGACAACCGCCAATGGCCAAAATTAGCTCAGGGTTATTCCGCTTAATTTGAGCTAATTGACCAATATGTCCAAATAATTTAGTTCGGGCATTTTCTCGGACCGCGCAAGTATTGATCACAAACACTCCTGCATTATCTGCTTGAGAAGCTGGCTTATAGCCAACTTGTTCTAATAATCCTGCTATACGATTAGAATCGTGAACATTCATTTGACATCCTAATGTCTCAATCCAATAAGTTTTGCTCACTATCTGATTTTAGCCAAGCCGATATTTTATCGCATCATATTTCTCAACCTCATTGCCATCGCTTTTAGATCAAAATCATCCATTGACCAAAGCCATTACTCATAAAAATCCCGTAGTTCTGACGGAAGAAATTATTAAAATAATTAACCTTCCGTCAAAACCACAGTCGGGCTTTATGCAGATTTAGCTGCGTTAAGTTGTGTCTTGGATTTGTCAGCCGGACTGTCAACGTTCAAAACATTCAGTTTCGTAGTATTTTTCTCCGAATTGTCTGCAGAGTTATTTAGTGACTTTTGAGTTAACTCGCCATCGTCGCCTAAAACACGTTGAATGTCGTAAATGCTCAACAATTTGGCCTCAATTTCAGCGACCAATTGTGGATTGTCTACAAGATATAAACGGACGGCTTCGCGACCTTGACCTAATTGATGTTTTTGATAATGGTACCAAGAACCAGCTTTTTGGATAATCTCATGTTTGACCGCTAAAGTAGTCAAATCTGCCTCTTTAGAAATCCCAGATCCAAAAATTATTTCAAATTCTGCTTGTTTGAAAGGTGGAGCCACTTTGTTTTTTACAACTTTCACGCGAACTCTGTTTCCGACCGCGCTATCGCCTTCGCGAATCGTTTCAATACGACGAATATCTAAACGAATTGAAGCATAAAACTTCAAAGCTTTCCCTCCGGTCGTTGTCTCATTACTGCCAAAAATCACTCCGATTTTTTCACGCAGTTGATTAATAAAAATCGCGCAAGTTTTTGATTGATTTAAAGCGCCGGTTATTTTGCGTAAAGCTTGAGACATTAAACGCGCTTGAGCGCCGACGTGAGCATCGCCCATTTCACCTTCAATTTCCGCTTTAGGGACTAATGCCGCTACCGAGTCAACCACGACTAACGTAATTGCTCCAGAGCGAACGAGGATGTCCACAATCTCCAAAGCTTGCTCCCCTGTATCGGGTTGAGATACTAATAAATTTTCCACGTCTACGCCTAATTTCCGCGCATATTCGGGATCTAAAGCATGCTCAGCGTCAATATAGGCTACCATACCGCCATTTTTTTGAGCGTTTGCAACAGCGTGTAAAGCTAAAGTCGTTTTACCTGAGCTTTCGGGGCCATAAATTTCAACAACCCTACCTTCTGGATATCCTCCAACTCCCAAAGCAAGATCTAAACTTAAAGATCCGCTTGGAATACTTTTTACATGTTCAATTTCCTGATCGCCTAAGCGCATAATTGAACCTTTACCGAAGCTTTTATCTATCATCGCTAGAGCGTTTTTCAAACTCTGATCAAGATTAAAACTATCTGTATTTGCCATAATTTCTCCTTTTTATCTTATTGCTATTTCAGCCTAACGGATAAATAAACCCCCTGAAATAACATTTTTATTTGTGCAAAACTTTTTGAGGATACCCGGAAAACCGCTGTATACAGGGCAAAACAGAATTTTTATCAATTCGGTCTTCTCTGCAAAAACTACACTTAAAGTCATTATTCTCAAATTTTTTACGCAATATACTCGAATTCGAAGAAATTGTCAACTCTTCCTGCGCATCGAAGCTCCAATGCCTAGAGAAAAAATTTACAATACTAGTTGAAGTGAGCGCTGCTGTCAAATACACTAACTCTGCGCTTTCAAAGTCGTAAATTTCAGCAGTATTTAACTCAGAATTATTTTTTAGCAACTGCCTAGTTAACGCTGGAAATTGTTGAAAATAACAATCCCAACATCCTGTCTGCCCCTTTTGAAACACAGGACTAATCATACTTTGTAAAGGTTCAATCCTTATCATTAAATTTGGCACGCCCGCTTGATAAAATACTTGAGCTGAAATATCTTCAAACGAACTATTTGACGAAGCTACTAATAAATCCGGTAACTTATAGCATGAATTTGAAAAAACGGCATCTGGATAATTAACTTTAAATCGTTCAATATAACTAATTAGGTTAGGTTTACCAAAATAACTCGACTCGTGAATCGGCCCGATAGTCATTGTCGAAATGATATTTCGTGCAATCACAAACCTACGAAAACCATAATCTAAAAGCTGAGACACCAATAAACTATTAAATTTTTCTAATCCAATCAAAGCGATGGTCTTTGAGCGACGCAACGCCAGAACCCGATTCACGCTTTGGGATAAATCTTTCGTATGAAGCGTTGCCGAATTTTTTGTAATGTCATAATACGAGTACTCTGGCTTACGACCGGTATACTCTTCGACTAACTTCAATTTCGTTATCAAAAGTATAATATCTTTACGCACGAGTTTCGACAATCGAGACTCTTTTTGTCCGGGCATATGCCCGTAAACTGAGAGAGGGACTAACGATAAAATAAATCGGATTTCGTCAACTGTGAGTTCTCGAAACTCAACAATCGGAAGTGAACCAATGTGCAAAATTACGCGGTCGTGATCTATTCTCGTAGGAATCACTCCGGGCTTAAATCTTAAGTAGGTCATATTATTATACTACAGACTTTTAAAATATTATTTTTTTAGGTTGTTCAAAAGTCGTTAAACTGTTAATACCCGCGCGGTATTTAACTTAAAAATTCTCCCAGGTCAGAAATGAAGCAAGAGTAATTAGGAAGAGTAGGTGCGCGGGCCTTTTACTAAAATCGGGGCTGTGGCGCAGTGGTAGCGCATCTCCTTTGCAAGGAGAGGGTCGCGAGTTCGAATCTCGCCAGCTCCACGATGACCGAACATACGACTCATACGGCAAAGCGTAAAACCCTAAGGGTTTTAGTCGCACTTTTCTTAGGACTGACCGTTCTCATTGTGATTGCGGGAATTATCCTGATCCTCCAACCGCAAGCCCATTCCAATCCGCCCGTTTCCAACCTCACTGACGCGCCCATTCCCAATATCCCAGAGAACCCTAATCCAGAATGTTACAATGAAATTGAACTGGGCTCAGTCAACCCTTTCGAAATTGATGTCATCGGAGACTCGCTAATTGAAGGATCCCAATCTGAAATCGGTAACCATATGGGAGTGCGAATCAACGGAATGACTAACCGACCTTTTGGTGAGATCTTTTCCATTATCAATGAATACGGCGATTCTTTACGACCATATCTCGTGATAGGATTGGCCAATAACGCACTAATTAGTCAAGCGGAAATGGACCGTTTCATGCAAATTATCGGATCTGAACGCAAGGTTTTATTTATTTTGGGTTATTCGATTAGTCCAACTTATACTAATATCACGCAAAATAACGAATTTCTCCGCGAAACCAGCGCTCGATACTCCAATGTTTACCTTGCGAATTGGCCATATATTGCCCAAAGCCACCCTGAGTACCTTGCTACTGATGGAATTCACTTTGGAACTCAAATCGCCAGACAAGCATATGCTGATTTGATATTCGGAGTGAACGCTCGTATGTCCTCGGAAAAATGCTCAAATTAACGAATTCGAAAATCTCGAAAATTTGGTAAATCAGGAGTTTCGGCGACGGTAATATGGTCAATACGTATCCAGCGAGCATCCAAAGATTTCAACTCGTCCATTAGTGATTGCAATTGTTCTTCGGTGCAAACCGTTTGTATGGTAACGTCTCCGTTGTATTCATTGTGAACATTGCCAACTATTTTTAATTTTTCCGCAATTAGCAGTGTTGTAAAGCGAAAACCTACGCCTTGGACTCGTCCAGAGATTGTAATAGTATATTTTACCATTTCGATTGTATTTCTAAGTTAGTGCATGGTCTATAACACGTGTATAATTTCCAGCTGTAATATGCAATCGTAAAACGTTGCCAGCTTCGGG
>JAITFB010000014.1 GCA_031281695.1 Candidatus Servula neotermitis | reverse complement strand
AAAATCAACAAAAGTATTAGTAGACGCTGTAACTCCTGGAATATATGTTCTCGTACTTGTCATAGTTCTTGTTGTGCTTGAAGGCGTAAGTCCATAAACTCCATCAGTGGAATTATTGGTCCAAATAAACTGAACATAAGTTCCTTGATATTTGACAGTAGAAGTATGACGATACCCTCCTCCGTATCCGTAAGTTAGTGATGCTGCGTCCGCACAATTTGGCTCTGTTGCTTTCGAAATACCAACAAATGATATGCCGAAGACTAACGCAAAAGAGCAAGCTAATGAAAATAATTTTACTATTTTCGTTTTCATATTTTTCTTTCCAACAATGCAACCATTGCAACACGCAACGAATGAAGCTACATTCTTGTCTTAATTTTGCACTTGTTACTATTGTATAACCAAATTTTTTACAGAGTTTTATTTAAAAAATGGAAAATTTTGTACTTTCTCCATATTCCTATTTCATATTTCTAAATTAACTAAAATTTAATTTCGGAGGAAAGGAAATCTTTGAGCGCGGGATGGCTGGGATTAGATAGGACGATTTCAGGACGGTCTTGAGCAATTAGCTGACCTTGGTGAAGAAAAACAATCCAATCGGCGGCTTTTTTAGCGAAACCCATTTCGTGGGTGGCCATTAAAATGGTGGTATTGTTGCCTTTTAATTCAAGAATGAGTTGAAGTACTTCGCCAACCAAGCGAGGGTCTAAAGCAGAAGTTACTTCGTCGAGTAAGAGTAATTTGGGGTTGGTTGCAATAGCACGAACAACGGCAACTCTTTGTTGTTGACCGCCGGAAAGTCGATCAGGATGAGTGTGAGCTTTTTCGGGGATGCCAATTTTTTCTAAAAGTTCTATGCCGCGTTGGTTGGCTTCTTCTTTGGGGACTTTGAAAACTTTACGTAAGCCCAAGGTTACATTGTCCAAAACTGTCATATGGGGAAATAAATTAAATTGCTGGAATACTACGCCAATTTGAGAGCGGGCTTTGTCTTGGTTAATTTTGGGATCGGAAATGTCTTGGTTATCCAAAAAAATTTGTCCATCGTCAATTGGTTCAAGCAAATTAATACAACGCATTAAAGTGGACTTACCGCTGCCGGAAGCGCCAATTACACAGACTACTTCATTTTCCTCGACAAACAGAGAAATATCGTGCAAGACCAGGTGGTTGCCAAATGATTTGCGCACATGCTGGAGCTCGAGAATGTTTTTAGTCACGGTAACCCGCTTTGTTGATGGTAATTAGTGATTGCTGACTGATGATGAGCTGATGTTGGATAGGGATTGCTGATGAAAATAACCCCTTAATATTAAAGACCGAAAGGCCGAAAGGCCGAACCTCTTCAAGTTTAGTATCTACGTGTGATACTTTTTCGAACTCCGTGTAACTGACAGTGTCTGGCGGAAAGAACATTCAAAAAGCTCCTTGAGCGAATTCACGTTGTTGGACTTTTTTGGAATACCAATCAGTCAAGCGAATGAAAGGGAAGCTTAAACAAACAAATACAACTGCCGCTGCTACATACGGGGTGAAATTGAAAGAGTGGGCGACTTCAATTTGGGCCTCTCGAACTGCATCGAGGATGCCTAATACGGAAACTAGCCCTACATCTTTTTGCATAGCGACGAAATCGTTCATCAAGGCTGGAATAACTTTACGGATAGCTTGCGGGAGTACGATTAATGCGGTGGTTTGATTATAAGTCAAGCCTAAACTGCGCGCTGCAGCTCTTTGCGAAGGGTGGATGGATTCAATTCCAGCTCGTAATACTTCGGAAACATAAGCACTATAACCTATGATGATTGCGGCAGTTCCTAATTGGGCGGCGTCAATTCGACCTTCGGTTATTTCTAATCCTGGGATACCAAAGCCAATTAAATACAAGAGTACGATCATGGGAATACCTCGAAAAATATCGGTATAAGCCCGCGCGATAAAGCGTAAAGGGAATAAAACAGGAGTTCGTGTTGTTCGAGCGATCGCCAAGAGTAAAGAAAGTATCGCTGTACCGATAAGTGCAAAAACTAAAATGCGTAAGTTGACCAAGAGCCCTTTGAGAACTTCGGGTAATGCGGAAATAAAATACTCACCATTGAAAAATGTTTCACGAACTCGATTCCAGCCGCTGGAATTCGAAAGAGTTAGATAGATAACAACCGCTAAGGCAATGGTTGAAATAATGGAGATGATGACAGATTTTGTCGTTTGTTTTTTACGGAAAGTGCGCCGATCCAGCTCCAAGCTACTTGGAGTGTAGTCCGAAGCTGGATCAGACACGATATAATTTTTGAGCCGTTACTTACTCAAAGTTGGCACTGTGGATGTGTCGTAAAGCCATTTTTCTTGAAGGGCTTTAATCGTTCCATCAGCGTTCATTTCGTCAATCACCTTGGAAACCGGAGTAGTAAGAGGGGAATCTTTAGCTAGAAGCGCTGCGCAACCTTCACCTTCGGTGCCTTCCAAAATTCCAGCGATTTTGCCGTTTTCAAGTTCAGCAGTAGAAATGTACCAAGCCGAAGATACGTCCGCAACAATAGCATCAACTTGATCGTTGATTAGAGCTTGAACGGTCGCATCCAAGTCATTGAACACTTGAACGGGTGCTTCGCCGAAAAATTCGACGGCAATATCATATTCGGTCGTGCCTTGAGGAACGCCAATTAGAGCAGATTTCAATTCTTCAGTTGATTTGACGTCCGCAAATTTTCCATCAGATTTCACTACTACTGCTTGAGGGAAATGAGCGTATTCTGATGAGAAATCTACTGAAGCTTTACGTTCTTCAGTTGGCGTGTATTGCTGAATATTAAAGTCGAAGTCTTTGGGACCTGGAGCAATAGCTTCTTCAAATCCAGTTCGAACCCAGACAATATCTCCAGGCGCGAAACCCAAACGTTTGCCGATTTCGCATCCAACAGCGGCTTCAAATCCTTCGCACGAGGCAGGGTCATCGTTGACGACCCAAGGTTCATAAGCTGGTTCCCCAGTTGCAATGGTTAATTTGCCAGGGACTACGGTCTCCAACGTTTGTTCGGATGCAGATTCCGAAGGCGCTGGGGTTTCTGATCCAGAATCCGAAGGTTCGACTTCGCTGGAGCAGCCTACAGTGGACAACGCAAGAACGCCTGCGGCGAAAAGCGAAGTCAATTTAATCAATTTTGATTTCATAATTTCCTTTCTTAAACGACCAACGCTAGTGGTGAACGCGGTTCGCTCTTGAATTTTCA
Source organism: Candidatus Servula neotermitis (assembly GCA_031281695.1). Taxonomy (GTDB): domain Bacteria; phylum Actinomycetota; class Actinomycetes; order Actinomycetales; family Bifidobacteriaceae; genus Servula; species Servula neotermitis. The sequence goes on along the minus strand of JAITFB010000014.1, from coordinate 2,547 downwards.
GTTTACATAAAGTTCAGTAAAATAATTAAATCGAAAAAAATTTAGTATTTTTTTTGTGATTTTACTTGGCGGTGCAATTATTTCTTGTAATCTGAAATAGACCTCGACATGATTAATATAAAAAATTTAACAAAGTCCTACGGCAATAAGACCGTAGTTAATAATCTGTCCTTCGATGTACCTGATGGCCTAGTCACGGGATTCGTAGGACCGAACGGCGCTGGTAAAACAACAACTTTGCGCTGTTTGCTATCACTCATTAAACCGGATCGCGGAACGGTAAGTATTAATGGTAAGAATTACGAACAGTTGGAAAATCCACTCAAAGTAGTGGGGACTCTGATTGATGCCAAAGCTTATCATAAATCACGTTCTTTATATAACCATTTGAAATGGGTTGCGGCTTCAGCTGGATTCACTAATAAACGAGTTGATGAAGTAATTGAGCTTACAGGATTACAAAGCGTTCGAAATAAAAACGTCGGTACGTTTTCTTTAGGTATGGCTCAAAGAGTCAATATTGCTATTGCAATGATGGGTCAACCAACTCATTTGATTTTGGATGAACCAGTCAATGGGTTAGATCCTGAAGGCATTGCATGGGTTCGTCAAACTTGTCGGAATTACGCTAAAAAAGGCCGAGCAGTTCTAATTTCTTCTCATCTATTGAGTGAGCTGGAAAATACTGTCGACCGAGCTGTAGTTGTAGGCAAAGGCCAAAAACTTGCAGAAGGCACACTGGATCAAATCATGAAAGACACGGGCGAAATTTCTTTGGAAAAAGCCTATTTCAATTTGACCAAGACAGCCGTTGAATTTCATGCCAGCTTTCCGAGCGCAGAAGGGAGTTACGAATGAGACAAATAAGATCAGAATGGATTAAATTCCGTTCGCTCAAGATGAATTGGTGGATTATCAGCATCATGACGATAATCGCTGTAGTTGGGCCTACTCTTTTAGCATTTATGCAAACTGTCGCTTTTGATTCGTCAAAAAAAGCCCCTGAACCTAAATTAAATATTGTTTGGGATAGCGTAGGCAGTTTCACTCAATTTTATATGTTGTTTGCAATCATTTTAGTGATTATGATGGTGGTCCAAGAATATCAATTTGGGACTATGCAAATTGCTTTAATAACTCATGCAAACCGCGTTACTTATTTTTTGAGTAAGTTGACATTTGCTGGCTTGGTTACAGCAGTTACCTATGGTTTCACGACTTTTATTGGATTTATCGGAGCATATATTGGACAGCGGGGAATGTTGACGAAACAATCATTTTTTGAGCTGTTCACTGAGTATGCTGGCCTAATTTATGGTCGGGCTTTATTAGCTGTTCTGTTAACTACCGTTATTATGGTCGGCTTGAGTTTTTTGTTCAAAAGCTCAATGGCAACAATTTTGACATATTGCTTTGTGTTTTTTGTCCTAAACAATATATTGTTACTCGCGCTCAACCAGACTTTGGGAGATGCGACGGGTCCTAATTTGATGTATTGGTTGGTGGCATTTGCTCCAGCAATGTGTTTGGATGTTTTGATGCAAGGTACTTTTAGCGGCAGCATGCACGTATTGTCGCCAATTACGGGTGCATTGAATATGCCAATCACGCAAGATCAGTATTTGATTATAACTGCAATTGTATATGCAGTTATGGCATTAATCTCGGTAACCATTGCGCTAATAATGTTTAAAAAACAAAACATTTAGTTTACGCGTGACGACAATGAACTCAAACGTTGGGATCGCTCTCAACGTTTGAGTTTCTGTTTTAACTGCATAAATATGGCGATTGACAAAATTAAGGATTTGTAGTCGTTAAGTACGAAATACTGTGTCGCAACATAACCATCTGTTCGGACATCATGCGGTTCGGCTTGAGGGCAGACACATTGGTCAGCCCCTACTTTCATTTATTGAAATACGCAGAAAGCCAATAGTCGACTGGGATATCGTGAGGTTCGTGAGGAATACTTTGCAACACTTCGTCGGAGTAAACCAATGCGACTACAGGTGTTTCTAGTCTTTTATGAACCAACACACGGTCGTACCAACCTCCACCTCGACCTAAGCGATGACCTTGACGATCCACGGCTAGAGCTGGAACAATAATAAAATCTGCTTGACTAATATCTCCGCCTTGGAATCTGTAGAGTGACCAATCTCGGTCTGGCACTAATACTTGTTTTCCTTGAGCCTCACACCAGCGAATAATTTCAGTCGTATCCGGTTCGGCACCGAAACTTTCATAAACTGCCACCGCTCCAGCTGAAACAAATGCGGGAAACTTCAGTAATTGTTTGAGTACATTTTTGGAAGTCACAGCATCATTACCAGCTTTTAGTTGATCAGTGGCAGCAGCCATATTGCAAACACTGTCAACTTCGGCAACCGCAATAAAACTGTCAGTTGAATGCTTTTGAGCCCGCTTAGCTAAAATCTGCGCTCGTAATTTCTTTTTGCTGTTTCCTGCCATCTGTTTACTGCACATAGATTAAGATTAACCAATGGACGCCTTACCGTTAGCTGTTCGCATGCGGCCGCAAAC
>JAITFB010000005.1 GCA_031281695.1 Candidatus Servula neotermitis | reverse complement strand
TACGTTGTGGGAAGTGGAGAAAATAAAGGAAAAGTCGCTCAACTTCTTGATCCTCGAATAAATCAATCATATCACGCTGCGAACACATATTATGCTGGTGAAGCCATAGGAATAGAGCAGATTGCGACCGAGGCCAACCCAAAACAGTTAGAGGACCTTTATGAAACAACAGCTAAATTAGTGAAATATCTTTGCCAAGAATATGATATTCCTATGGATCGAGCGCATATTTTCGGACACGATGAAGCTCCAAGCGCGACACCAACTAAAACAAGCGTGGTTACACAACATGTTGATCCGGGGCCTCTATGGAATTGGGGTAAGTTTTTTGCTTTAATGGGCGTTGATTTGGCTGAAGGGGGCCGAACTTTCGATGTTGAACCCGGCGATGTCGTGACAATCGCTCCTGAGTATGAAAAGAACTTGAACACATTTATACATGGATGCACCGAGTGGGCTAGTGCTTATGTTGTAATTGACGGACAATCTCAATGCCCAGCCCAAAATGTGGTTAATTTCTATAATCATCCATCAAATTTTGTTTACACGTACTCAGCCCCCGATTCAGAGGTTTACGCGTGCGATGCCGTATATACCGACTTGCCAGAACCACTAAATCAGCTTGAAAACCACTTTTCCAATTGGATTATGTCGTCTGCGAATCACGTTTCGCAAGGTCAAAAGATTTATGTGGAAGAGGTGAGAAGTGATGGTGCTGGAGGCAACTGGCTCGGATTTTATTGGGGAAATGGGACTCTTTTAGCGGATGATACCCGAGAGTGCAAAGGGTTGGCATGGATTCATAATTCTCAAAAAAATCCCATCGCAGTCGTTCTTCCATCCCCTTCATTTTCACTAAACACCAATGCTATCGACTCCGTTTCCACCAGCACATCAGCTTCCGAAGGCGAAATATCCGCAAGTATCACTAGTGGTCAAATGATAGAAGACGCGCAAACATGGGTTTCTCCGTTTTACGTATCTCCAAAATCTCTTCAGCATTATGAAATATATGAAAATCAAACCTATCCCGTGTTAGCCGAAGTTACCAGCAATTATTGGCCTGGGGGAGCGGACAACACTGTGAAATTTTATGAAGTTCAAACAGCCCATAGAATAATGTATGTTGAATCGGAATATATTAATGTACACAAAATTCAAAATGTAACAGTTTCTTTTGATTCCAACGGTGGATCTAACGTTGCGAAACAAGTACTTCAAAGAACGGCTAAGGCCAAAATGCCTGCTAATCCAGCGAAATCTGGGTATCGGTTCAAAGGTTGGTTTATTGATCAAGATTTGACTGAATTGTTTGATTTTTCAAATAATCATATAAGAGACAATATAACCCTTTATGCCAAATGGGAGAAAAATCCACCACCAGCGCCATCCCCAACCACAAAATCTTGCGGAATCTCGCCCTTGGCTTGTAATTTGAATTTAGGCAAGACTTTGGCTTTTACTGACACAATAGGTCTCTTAGCCGAAAGAATTGCAGATATCAATTGGCTGTCGCAAACTGGAATCACTGTCGGAACTGGATACGGAAACAATCTCAAATATCTACCCAACAACGCTGTGAACCGCGGAGCCGTGGCTGAGTTCTTGCTGAAAACAGTAGGCTCCCCCCAAACCACCAAAGCAGTCCCACTCATCACGGATATTTCCGAGCTCAAAACAAATAGACAAAATGCCATTAAATGGCTTGCTAGCGAAGAGGTGACCAAAGTCGATTCGACACTAAAAAAGTATTATCCAGCGAACTCGGTGAACCGTGGCGCGTTGGCTGAGTTGATGTATAAACTGGCGGGAAGTCCTGGGGTAATCAAACTTGGAGACGAGAAAGAGGCCCACCCTGATCCTAAGATTTTGACCGCTCAAGAAGACAAGTTTAAAGGTGACAAGGATCTCCAAAAGGTGAAAGAGTCAAACCCAAACCGCTATTATGATATTTTGTGGCTGGCCAAGATGAACATCACATTTGGTTCCAACGCAGCTGGAACTCTCTATTCACCTCAAAAAGTTGTCAACCGCGGAGCGATGGCCCAATTCCTGCATCGGCTTTATTACGTCATGGCGACTGGTGAAGCTGCGCCAGCCGATGGTGTCGTTCCTGATTTTGTCAGTTGAGCAAGGCTCAAGCTGAAGCTCTTACGATTGCACCCGTACATTTTGTCACTGGATAGTGTCCGTCCGTTTTTCATATGTAGAAAAGTTAATACTTTTAGTGGCTTACGTTTTGTAAGTGGTATACCTTTCAGTCGGCGTGAATACGTATCCTACTTAGAAATCGAAATAACGGATTTGGTTATGTTGAAAAAAATTTGGTTATGTTGAAATAAACGTGTTAATCTTATAAAATGAATTGGTCAAATTGCCGAATTAATATTTGGTTTACCTCGTGTTTACAACACACACACACACACACACACACACACACACACACACACACACACACAAATAGGTTAGTTAATAGTTTCTTTTCTAAATTTTTCAAACGATTTTTTAGTTTGTTTTTAAATCTTTCGGTTTTTCCACGACTCTTGAACTCTTGGGTTATCGGGGATTCTATATTATATTCGGGATTAAATTGCGTCCCAAATCGGTCTATCCGAGGTCAATGTGAAAAAATTTGAGTTTCCGGAAAATTTCCTTTGGGGTGGTGCGATTGCATCCGCGCAAGCGGATGGCGCTTTCGATGCAGATGGAAAAGGATTGACAACCCAAGATTGTCGTTATTTCGATCCCAGTTGGGATTTTGATACAATTTATAAGCAAAATGCATACGTTTCAGATATGACTAACAAGGGTTTCGAAAAAGCTCAAATGGATTTGTCGACTGATTATTATCCATTGAGAAGAGGAATTGACTTTTATCACGAGTACCCCAATGATGTCAAGTTATTCGAAGAATTGGGTATGAAAATTTTTCGGACTTCTTTATGTTGGGCGAGGATTTTTCCAAATGGTGATGACCCCGAACCGAACTTGGAAGGTCTAAATTTTTATCGCAAGTTGTTTGCCATGTTGAAAAAGAGCGGGATAAAAATTTTTGTCACAATTCAACATTATGATATTCCGGTAAATTTGGTGAACAAATATGGGGGGTGGAAGAATACTATAGTTGGCGAATTGTTTGTTAGATATGTTGAGTTGCTTTTTCAAGAATTTGGCGAAATAGTTGACTATTGGCTCCCGTTTAATGAAATTAACGCCGGCCGTTTTGCTCATTGGGATGGTCTATCAATTATCTCCGAAAATGAATCTAATTTGGATCAAACAATTTTTGAATCACTTCATAATCAATTTATTGCAAATGCGAAAATTGTCAAACTCTCCCGAAAAATGCTAGGCAAAAATAATATCGGAGCTATGATTGCGGCTTTTACTTATTATCCAGCGACCTGTAACCCCAATGATATTGTTCAAGCGATTCGCGATGAACGGTACGCAAACTATTTCTATTTTGATGTTATGGCTCGCGGAGCTTATCCGAGATATATGGAAGAATATTTCGATAAGACAGGCGTGGAGTTGCGAATTTCTCAAGCAGATAAAGAGTTACTCAAAGATAATACTGTTGATTTTCTGGCTTTTTCTTATTACGCCTCAATGTTGGCATCTGCCGATGAGAGTTGGGAAGTTACTTCCGGGAATATGGCGGGTGCTGTTTATGCGAATCCATATCTAAAAAAGAGCGATTTTGGTTGGACCATAGATCCTCAAGGGTTGCGCATCCAATTGAATAAACTTTATGATCGCTACCAACTTCCTTTATTCATTGCCGAAAACGGTTTGGGTGCTTTCGATAAATTGGAAAATGGAAAAGTTCACGATCCTTACCGAATTGAATATTTACGCGAACATGTCAAAGCAATTGGGAATGCGCTGGAGGATGGGGTTGAAGTTTTTGGCTATACAATGTGGGGGATTATTGATATTGTTTCTTGCGGTCCCTTAACGATGGATAAACGTTATGGAGTCGTTTACGTCGATCGGGACAATAAAGGACATGGGAGCAATCGACGTTTTAAGAAGGACTCTTTTGATTGGTATAAAAGGTGTATTGAATCTAACGGACAACATTTGGGCGCAAATTGTTCTCAAATAAATAAAACAAACAACCTAAAGGAAAGGAAGAAATAATATGGTTGATCAATCTCAAGAAGACACTCAATTAGCGAAAGCGATTGTGGACGCAATTGGCGGGTCTTCAAATGTCACGAGTGTTATATATTGTGCAACTCGGTTGAGGTTTACGTTAAAAGACTTGACGAAAGTCGATAAACCGAACCTAGAAAATCTGTCTGGCGTATTGGGAACCCAAATCAAGGGAAACCAACTCCAAGTTGTTATCGGAACACATGTTGCTCGAATTTTTCAAGTAGTCGAATCCGTCTTAGGCGAATCAGGATCTGCGAGCGGCGGTGCAAAGGTAAATAATTCATCAAATCAAAATAGCGAAGTTGCTGTCAAAAAGTTCAATCCGATGGTTGTGCTTGATGTCCTGACCAGTATCATATCGCCGATTATCCCGGCTTTTTGTGCTTGCGGGATGATGA
>JAITFB010000080.1 GCA_031281695.1 Candidatus Servula neotermitis | reverse complement strand
TCAGATAACTATTGACACTGACTACCAACTGGCAAATAGCGCTAAACTTTAAAAAAGGAAAAATATGGCAAATATTATTGCAGCAAATAGCGAACACGTGAAAATCAAGCTGGACAATGGATCTGAGATCAGTGTTCCTCGAGTAAATTTTCCGTTTGAGCCGATTGTAGGAACTCCAGTGGAAGTTCAAATGCTCAATGACCAAATGGTAATCAAACCATCGACTTCGCCTTCAGCGTCAACTTATTCAGTCAATCCAGTGTCGCTGGAGACATTCAACCAATCTAATGGAACAAATGATTCAACTTCAACTGCGCCAGCGACAGGTTTCGTAGCGCAACCTCAACCTGCGCAATTTGTGTATTATCGCAAACAAACTGGCTTTCCAGTAGTCGATGCTTGGGTGGTTGATTCTGGGCGTACAGCCTTAGGAATTATTATCGCTTTTATTGTGAGCGCAGTATTTTCCTACCATCAGAGCGCTTTGACGACCAGTTTATGGAACGATTGGGGTCGGTTAGGCGTTTTACCTTTCTACTTCATATTCGGCGTAACAGTTCTAGTTTTAGGAGCATTTCAGATTTGGTACGCTCTAGTCGTTTATCCGAGTTTATTCTCTGACAATCCTAAACTTAGAGACAACGGCCGGATTTCTTTACTAAATGGTTTGTTAGGTGGTCTCATCTTTGGTTTGTTATTCAACCACAATTTAACTCGCGGCCAAAAAGGGATTTCATATATTATCTATGCCTGTATCAGCGCTTTGTCTGAGCTGACTGTCTTATTCGCACTTTTCTCGATATTTTAGTCGGCTTTTTTAGCATTAATCAAATTGATTTCGTTAGATTAATCCGGCAAGGTTGAAGCGTAGAGCAAGTTTCTTGCATCAATTAATCATGAAGCAACCTGATCGAATTGTAAATTAATTCCAGCCCGTTTTCGAGTTGCCGGTAAGTCTCTTCAAATCCTGAATCTGGTCCATACCAAGGATCGGATATATCAAGTTCCGGCGCTGCTGGATCTACTAACAACTCAGATGGGGTGCTACGAAATTGCCGATACATATATACATTGTCGCTCTCGCCAAAGATTCGCTGGACTAACTGAAGGTGTTCATAAGTCATTACAGCAATTAGATCGAAATGTTCTAAATCGTTTTTTTTGAGTTTTTTCGCAGTGTGTTTCAATACCGGAATGTGATGTTCTTTCAAGGTTTCTCTAGCTGGCGCCCATAAACCGTTGCCCAATTCCCAGCTCGACAAAGCCGACGAATCGACATCCCACTCAGCTCTTTCTTTCCTTTCGTTCAAAAAATTCACGAACATCATTCGCGCCATAGGGCTGCGGCAAATGTTCCCAGTACATACAAAATTTACGGAATACATATTGCCAGCTTAGCTGGTACGCGTACTAACTCTACTGAGATAATCGCCCAGCAGAAGTATCAGTTCACTGATCTTTTACCAATGCGTCCAATAGAATTTGCTCAGCTTCGGCGTTCCAAAGACCTTGATGTTCAAAGCAAGATTGATGCAAGCTCTGGTATAAATCCGCGTAAATCGTATCCGTAGTAGATAAATACTCAAAGTCGTTGATCGCGCTCAAAGGAAAATTCACAGCTGGATAGGTCAAAATTTTTCCAGCAGAATATTTGGGCAAATTAGGGATTACCTCAGGGATGGAATCCAACCCGCAAATATGAGAAATCATCACAGCTGGGTTGATTTTATGTTCAGCAAACAACTGGACAGATTCTTTTTGGTCATCAATATTTCCGCCAGTCGAACCCATAATGTGAGTCGAAAGATAATGACAATTGTAAAGATTGATCTCCGATTTCCAATTTGGATCGGAAGGGCCTGCGAAAAAGTTCAAACATCCGTCAAACGCCAATAAGCGATCGCCCATTTCGGCCAACTCTTTGACTGGAGCATAAACAAAAACGTCGTCGTAACCATGTTGATCGGTCAAGTTCATCAGGTATTGATATTGATCGCTCAAATCGCTGGTATTGACATAATGCAAATCCACCCCAGCTTGGCGGGCTTTAGCTATTGGAATCAATTGTTCCGCTCTAGCCAGACGTGCATCGTCAATATCAGTCACCACAACTCTTTTTGGCCGGTTTTTTAGAGCCAAAGCATATTCAATCGCGCCAAACCCCATCGGTCCAGCACCGCCTAAAATAATCAAATTCCCCTCAGGTCGAACGCCCTGACTGTGCTGGTAATTTTGCTTATTGGTATGATACATCGCATTGTAGCCGCCGACCACACAGCAAAACGGCTCCGAAAGAGATGATTCGTAGTAGGCGTCGCCATCGTAACGGTATAAACATCCTAGTTCCATCACTTCAGGCGGCATGATCGCATATTGGCTGGAGCCACCGCAAAACTCATAAGAGTATCCCGGCGATGCTAATGAACCATGGTAATTCAAAGCCGGCTGCTGGACAAATCTTTCGCCTACTTCAAATTGGTCGCGCCATTTCGACCCAATTTGCGCAATTTCTCCAGCAAATTCATGTCCGATGATGACTGGATGTGTAGCTAAATTCTCCGGAGCCCGCTTATGGGCCTGGCCTTGAATCAATAACTTGTAAGTTGACATACATATACTGTCACTAATAATTTTGACTAAGACCTCATCGTCTTTGATTGCTGGAAGCTCAAATTCTTCCAAGCGCAAATCATTTTTTCCGTAAAGTCGCACGGCTTTATTTTTCATAATTATCATTCCTCTCTAGTGGGATACCACTATTATGTTATAACCTCTATCCGTAACCAATCTTTGGGCCAAGAGCTAGGAACTAGAAATTAGATATGAAACTTCACTAAAAAAACGCATAAGCTCTTTTACTGAAAGATACAACCTAACCACTAGTTCCTAACGTCGGCTTCTAAGCGTCAGTTTTCAATTGCTCCACCAACTCAGCATACTGCGGCGCGTTCAAAAAATCTTCGATTACCACAAAATGCGCGTTGGGCGATGCTTGTTTCGCTCGTTCAGCCAATTGCGAATGGACTACAATGACCTTTTCAGTCCCGTCCAAATCGTTGACCGCTCGATGATCCACAGAAACATCTTTAATACCAGCAGTTTGAATCTTTTTACTCAAAGTAGAAGCGCCCATTACCGAAGAGCCCATTCCAGCATCGCAAGCGAAAATGATGGTTTGGACCTCACTCAATTGAGCTGGAATAACACCGGTCGCAGCTGCATCAAGTTGCGCCTTGCCATTTTTATCGATGGGAGCGTCAGATGCGCTGGCTTGACCTTTAGATTCAGCCTTCAAATCCGAAACTTGCGTTTGAGCGCTCGACAAAGCATCGTCATCGGCTGGCAGAGGAGAAATTTTCAAAATCAACGATGCCAAAATGAATGTGACCGCGCTAGCTACGACAATCCCCGAAATGTTAGCGAAATAACCGTCCCTAGGCGTCATAATCATTTCTGCGAAAATCGAACCAGGCGAAGGGGGTCCAACCGTTCCACCGCCCAAAATAGACAGAGTGAAAACGCCCGACACCCCGCCACCAATCAAGGCCAATATCATAGCTGGTTTCATTAGAACGTACGGGAAATAAATCTCGTGGATGCCACCTAAAAACTGGATAATCGCAGCCCCAGGAGCCGATTGCTTAGCCATACCGGTTCCAAAAATTGTCAAAGCTAACAGTAAGCCTAAGCCAGGTCCCGGATTGCTTTCGACCATGAATAAAATCGACTTCCCAGTTTCAGCAACTTGCTCAGTTCCCAAAGGCGTGAAAACCCCATGGTTGATGGCGTTGTTCAAGAACAAAACTTTGGCTGGTTCAACGATTATTGAAGCCAGCGGCAAAACACCGTGAGTCACCAAGAAATCCACACCCGCGCCCAAAGCCGATGTCACTGTTTGAACAAAAGGGCCGACGATACTGTAGAAAAATACTGCCAAAGCTCCGCCTAAAATGCCAATCGAAAAATTATCAACCAACATTTCGAAGCCCGCTTTGACCTTACCTTTAACTAATTTGTCGAAATACTTAATTACCACTCCTCCAACAGGTCCCGCGATCATCGCCCCTAAAAACATAGGGATATCAGCGCCGATGATTACGCCGATTGTCGCAATAGCACCAGTTACCGCGCCGCGTTGGCCACCCACCATCCGTCCACCCGTATATCCGATTAACGTCGGTAAAAGATATTTCAGAGTTGGGTCGACCAAAACCGATAAGAATTCGTTTGGTATCCAACCCGTCCCGATAAATAACGCAGTGATCAAGCCCCAAGCGATAAATGCGCCAATGTTGGGCATGATCATGCCGCTCAAAAACCGACCGAAAGCTTGAATACCAGCTTTTAGCGATTTTGAGTTTGTAGTTTCATTTGCCATAATCCTCCTTTCCAATATGATTTGGCATGTGTTTATAGTACAGAAGACTGAAAACAAATTTCAGCCAAGAGAATCAGATCTTCTTATAGGCCCTCCTTTCGCTCGATTCATCTGATCGATTAATTCAGAAACCGTCGTCGCGAGCGCAATGCCTTCCGAAAAAGCGGTCGCGCTGCCAGCTGCAGTTCCTTCCAAAACAGCGTAAGCGTAATTATGCGTGTCCAAATATCCGTCCAAAAATCCCGCGATTGTCGAATCTCCAGCACCCACAGAATCGACCACTTGACCTACAGGCGCATGTACTCGATGAACATGAGCGAATTCGTCGATCAATAACGTCCCTCCAGCTCCTAAAGAAACCAGCACATTACGAGCACCTTGCTCTTGTAAGCTCCGAGCTGCCACTTCAATAGACTGAATATCATCTAATTTTCGATCAACCACATTTTCCAATTCCTCCAAGTTGGGCTTAATTAAAAAAGGTCGATGAGGCAGGGTTTTTACCAACAACTCCCCTATCGCGTCCACCACCACCTTTACGCCCTGAGGTTCTAATTTTTGCAAAATTTCCGCATAAATTGCTTTAGGCATACTTTTAGGAATCGACCCAGCCAAAACTAAAACATCTTCAGGTCGAAAATTATCCAATTGAGCGAAAAGTTTGGATAGAGCTGTCGGAGAAATTGCTGGGCCTTGACCATTAATTTCAGTCTCTTGGTCGCCTTTAATCTTGACGTTAATCCGAGTTAAACCTTGATCTAAATGAATAAAATCAGTCCGCAGTCCTTGGCGAGCCAATCCGTCTTCGATCGCGCGACCAGTAAAGCCAGCGACAAATCCTAGCGCCACACTCTCTCGACCCAAATTATGCAACATCGTCGCCACATTAATACCTTTACCTCCGAAATGAATCAGTTCCGAAGCCGCTCGATTGGTCCCGCCCATTACCAATTTATTCGTATGGATCACATAATCTAAAGCTGGGGTAAAAGTAATAGTGTAAATCATTGATTATTCCTCTTAGACTCAAACTCAGCCGAAGACGCAATATGCACAATGGTTTGATCTAGATAACTTGAATCATCCAAAGCATCGGTTATAACGCAGGCTCGGCCTAAATCTGCCACTTTCACAGCGGTCACTTTGGCGAATTTACTATGATCGGCCAAAATGTAAGCATCTTGGCTCAAATCGATGGCAGTTTGTTTAATCGCAGCCTCTTCCAAATCAGGTGTGGTATAACCTTGAGCCTTAGATATTCCGTTCATGCCCAAAAAAACTTTAGTGAAATTATAATGTTGCAAATTACGCAAAGCATTCGTACCAATCAAGGCCTCAGTAACTGGTTTGAGCTGACCCCCCAAAACCGCCACTTCCAAGCCTTGGTTCGCTAAACGTTGGGCGTGCGCCACTGCATTAGTTACAAAACTAGCAGAAGTTGTTTTTAAACTTTCCACCAGCTGCCAGGTCGTAGTTCCAGCGTCGATAAAAACAAAATCGTCATCTACGACTAATTGCGCAGCATATTGACCAATTTTTTGTTTAGCCTCGGCATTTAACGAGACTTTCACAGTCATGTTGGGCTCTTCAGTTTCAAAAACATTTTCCAAAGCCAATGCTCCCCCATGAACTTTATTCAATTTGCCTTGTTGATCCAACCAATTTAGATCTCTGCGAATTGTAGCTTCCGAAGTTTGAAATTTTTCGCTCAATTCCGTAACTGTGACGCTTCTTTGCTCTTTGAGAGTTTGCAAAATCCCTAAAAATCTGACCTGCGCTAATTGATCTCCAGTTTTTTTGGCTTTATTCACGACAATCAACCTAAATTTTTCATAATGTTCAATACTTCTTCCACTGAATTGCTAGACTTGAGAGCGTTCAATTGGGCTTCGTCGCCTAAAATACCAGCTAATTCCGCCATCGCTTCAACATGTTGATTAGGGTCGGTCGCAGCGAATCCTAATACAATTTCGACAGGGCGCGGATCACTTTGAGAAATTATGGTGGGCTTTTTTAAAACTAACAACGATAAGCCCAGAGCTTTAGCTCCTTCTTCTGGCCTACTGTGGGGCATCGCGATTCCATTACCTAAATAAAAATAAGGTCCAAGTTTTTCAAAGTTTTCAAAAACTGAATCTATATAGCGAGACTCAATTTGATCTCGGTCTAACAAAATATTCAGCGACGAAACTATAGCATCGTGAAAATCTAGAGATTGAGTCACGATCTTGACTGTGTCCTGGTTCAATAAATCCCCCAAGGTAACTTTTGCATCAGCCATAAAACCTCCTTTTGATCCAACTGACGATTCGATGTTATTCGTAGCTGGAATGTTTGTGCATAAAAATATATTAACACATAAATATACAAAAACAAACAAAAACGATAATTTTTAATCAAATTTCGCAAAAAAATTCAAGGAAATACTTAAAATACTTGAGTTCAGTCAAATTTAGCCCTAATTTTCGGAGCTAACACATAATATTCTAAAAACGTGCGAATGTAAAATGATGCCCGTTCCAAGTGTGGTTATGCAAAACGTAAGTCTGTTCGCGAAAGACACCGTCATCAGCATCGGCGACAATGTTTCGATTCGTTTCAAAAGTCGTGATCGTGAGAGTTGAATCGACGTTCTCGATAACACCTACTACAATTCCAGTATGGCCATAAGGGCTGGCAAAAGTGTTGTCAATCGAAAAAACATCGCCTGGTTTTAGCTGCTCAACTTCAGTCCAGCCAGCATAATCAATCAAATTTTGAGCGACTTGGTCCCCGTTTCCTATCATGGGCGGCAAAGCTTGATCTAAATAAAACAAAATATAATGCATCACTCCAGACACACACTGGATGGACAAATAAGGCAAACCATAATTTGGGTCTTGCTCAAGGGGGTCTTGACGGTTAAACCAAGCTGCCAACTCTGAATCGAAATACTCTTTACCCTTAACTGTCTCAGTCGATTCAATCGGAACTAACGATTCATCATCCTGCGATTTCGGCTGAGCCGAAACATCAAAAGTTCCCAAAACGTCTTTATCGACTACACTAGAATCCCAAATTGCAAAACCTCGAAATAAACCCCAACTGATGAAAACGATCTGTAAGAACAGCAAGCTTAACGCTAAGGATTGCAACCGTGTCAATTTGACCAAAACCTGCATAGAGTAAGTTTAATGGAAATTTTCCGCCAAAATACGAGAACAAGATGATTCAAAATAGACTAATCGACTTCTTGCAGTTCTAAAATTCGTTTCAAATTAAATGTCCTTTCAGCATTGGTTTGATGACAATAGGCCCGCAGACCTTCAAAAAAATGATCATTATACTCCATAGTACCAATCTCCAAAGGAGTGATCCGACGTAAACTTTTAGTATTATCGCCTTTCAAATAAGTCATTTTTAGAACCGAACGCATTTGAATGGCCTTTTCTAATATCCGAATTTTATCTGGCAAAGTAAATTTTTCAGAACTGATATCAGTTTGTAATTGAGTCAAAAAACGAACAATCCTATAATCCAAGCGCACATCCCCAACCCGCATAGGACGAAGCAACCACAGGCGATCAACGCTTCGGGCACGGCTCAAAGCGACATAAGCCTGACCTCCGGCGAAAAGCCTCTTTTCAAAATCAATGACCAAGTCTGTAAAAGTTTTTCCTTGAGATTTATGGATAGTGATCGCCCAGGCCAATTTTAAAGGGTATTGATAAAATGTTCCCAAAGCTTTTCGTGCTATTTTTTTAGTAGCTGACTCATAAGCTGTGTAGAACGCCTCGAATTCAAATTTAGTCACCTCGACTAACTTCTGATTGTCCAAACGCACATTTAAAATCGGTTCATCAGTCTCGTTAGAAGTCGCATCTTCTGGATTCATTGCATAAGTTTTTTCACGATCGGAATTTTCAATACTTTCAATGGTCCCTAAGCTCCCGTTGACCCAACGACCAGATTGATCGTTGTTCAAAAGCATGACTCTGGCTCCGATTTTCAATTCTAAGATTTCGTCAGTAGGTTGATATTCTTTAGGGAACTCCCCCGAAATTTCCGCCTTCATAATCCAAGGTCGATCGGGCAACGCCTCTAAATGTTGTTTATTGATTTCAGAAGCTGTTTGATTCGTCGCAGTCAAAGTTATGGAACTGACAGGTATTTTATCAGCTTCATCATGCAACACCACTCTTTGGTTAATCCAAGCCAGATCAGTTTCTGTAACTTGTTTATTCCGCACTAAATTCAAAAAATTGATAAAGCGCGGATCGACTTGACGATAAATTTTCTCCAATTCGATATAAATAAAGTTGTCCAAATCATGCACAATTCGGTCAAAAACCTCAGAATTAAAAAAATATGGGCCTCGGTAATAATCAGTGAACAGAGCCCGCTCATTAGGAGTTACCACAGGCGGAAGTTGATATAAATCCCCAAAAGCAATCAAGCGAACTCCACCGAAGGGCTGGTCATCGTTTCGAATAATTTGCAAAAAAACATCCATAATATCCATTAAGTCAGCGCGAACCATGGAGATTTCGTCAATCACTATAGTTTTCAACCCCCGATATAAAGATCCGCGTTGACTGCTAATACGTTTATGAGCTTCTTTTTTTACCCAGTCCAATCCTTCTCCAGGACGAATACGAAAAAAACTATGGATAGTTTCACCCTCAACGTTCAAAGCGGCCACGCCAGTCGGCGCCAAAACCACAGATTGTCCTTGATCGAAATTATCCAAATAATAACGTAACAAAGTTGACTTGCCTGTTCCAGCGCGGCCAGTAATCAAAACATGTTTTTGAGTATCTCGGAACGAGGTCAAAGCTACTTCAATTTGAGGATTGATTTCAAAAGTTGTTTGCATACCCTTTAGTTTACTGATAACTCCGACCTATAATGAGGAGTCACGCGTTATCAAATCAACCTGATTCGACTAAACTTAAAGCTGAAAGGTAATTATGACTAAATTAAATGATGTGGTGGTGGAAGGCGACTTTGGACAAGATCCAATAAATTTACAATTCTTGGGCGATGCTCCAACAGGTTTACAAATTCAAGTTTTACATACTGGATCCGGAGACAAAATTCCTGACCTCAAAACTCGAGTAGAAGTAAATTATCACGGACAAATTTGGGGTGGAAAAGTATTTGACTCTTCTTTTATCCGCGGCAAATCCATCACTTTTGGATTGAACCAAGTGATCAAAGGCTGGGGGGAAGCTTTAGTCGGTCAAACTGTAGGGTCACGCATTTTAGTCTCTATTCCGCCAGAATATGGTTACGGCAGCCGTGGCGTTCCTCAGGCTGGAATCGGTGACGAAGATATTTTAGTATTCGTAGTGGATATTTTAGGCATTGAATAAAGCGTTTATCGAGCACGAACGCGCTTACTGAGAATGAAAGTCGCGACAATTAAGCATATTAGCGCAAAAAGGACTGCCAACAATAACATCATCCAAAGCGGCAGATCGTTACCAAGCAGACCTAAATTTTCCGAAGAAAATAATTCATGGTCAAAAATTTTCTGCGCAGCTGGAGAAATACCCAATTGCATATAAGCATCTCCTAAAACGATTTGCTTGCCCCATACGACTAAATGAGCCCATGGTAAGACTGACCCTACCAGTTCCGTCGAAGCGCCTAAAGTCGAATAAGGAATATAAATCCCGCACAAAAAACCTAAAAATGTCCCCGCCACACCGTTAAACACCCCTAAAGCATTGACCGATTTTACTAAAACGGTCATTAAGAAAATTGTGCCACAACTTACAAAGTCGGACACCAATAACACTCCGATGCTTTGAACAATCGCATCAAAACTCAGCCAGTACCCAGTTAAACTGCCAATCATCACTAAGCTGGTCAACCAAACTAGGCTGTTCAACAGCAAAGAAATGAGGAAAGCGCTTGACAAATATGAACTAACCAACCCTTTGCTGGCAAGGGGGGTCAGTTGGAAACTCTGATAACGCTTGCTCACGAAATCCATAGAAGTTGGCAATAGCGCGCCCGTCGCTAAAGACACAGAATTAAGGACAATCACCCCAGCCATCATTTGCGAATAAACCAAAAAATAAAGCGCTGACTCCGAGAGCAAATTCGCAGTTTCAGCTTTTACCCCATCAACATAATGGTTAGCTATGAACATGAAATATAGCATAACCAAAATTCCTGCACTCAAGAAAGAAAAGAATACTTGAGCTGTATCGCGCAAATACAATCGAATATTGCGTTCAGTCAAGGCTAACCAGCGGTTCATTTCAAATCCAAATCAATTTGTTCACCGACTGCATTCAAAAACACATCGTCCATATCACCTCGAGTCGCTTCGAAAAACCGTAAATTCGAGTGGACTAACTTCAAAATCGTTATAGCTTGTTCAGTGTTGTCAACTGGAACATGATAAGTATCAGCAACCTTCGTATAGTTAGAACCAGCGTTTTGTAATTGCTGTTCCAGCAATTGATAATTCTGGGGCGTCAATGACAAAGTGTCATGAGTATATTGGGCTTTCAATTCCGCTGGAGTGCCATGAGCTACAATCTTGCCTCGGTGGATTATTATGACCTGATCCGCGTCAGCCACTTCTTGCATGTAATGAGTGGTCAAAAAGATGGTCATGCCGGTTTCTGCTTTGACCCGATATAACAACTGCCAAACTTCCGCACGGGTTTTAGGGTCCAAGCCAGTAGTTGGTTCATCTAAGAACAATAAACGAGGACGATTAAATAGAGCCCTGGCAATTTCGGCTTTACGCTTTTCCCCACCTGATAAAGTTTTAAATTTTTGTTTCAAAATCGGTCGCAAATTCAATTGGTCCACTATTTCGGTCAATCTTTTTTCCACCAACTTTGAGCTATTCAAATAAAGTTCTCCGTATAAATACAAATTTTCCCGAACACTCAACATATCGTCCAACACGTTATTTTGAAACACCACCCCAATATGACTTTTGAACTGTTGAACCGACAAATCGTCAGCATAAATAAAACTGCCGGAGGTAGGTTCCAATAAGCCTAAAAGCATATTAATGGTAGTAGTTTTTCCAGCACCATTTTGACCTAAAAAAGCGAAAAAACTCCCAACAGGCACTGCGAAAGACAAATCATTTACCGCTAATGTTTTATGAAATTGTTTGCGCAAATGATCAACCTTGACAATATCCATAGGTTTAGATTAGCTCAGCTACGACTGGACTCTCTCAGCGATAGAGCCAACAATGTAAAAATGTCTCACTGTCAGCGCGAATCGCGGAACTTATCCTGCGGCGTTGGAAATAATGATGGTGCTACCTACACTCAAGGTAATTGTGGTGGTGGTGGTGATTTAGGGCTATAGGGTATTCCGCCCAGGAGTCTTTGCCTGATTGTTGATGGGCTTTCTTGAAGCAGACATACTTTTTGGTCTTTGAGTTGAATTTCGACAACGCAATGTGGATAGGGGTGCTATAACTGCAAGCATCGACATAATAATGATTAAATCCGTCAAAATATATTTCATTGAGCTGCCTCTCGTCGACGATGATATTCGCATTAACATGGCCAGCAACCAAACTGTTGAAGGCGCAAAGACCGTTATCATCTTGCAGCCACATTATGTCATCACTGCCAAACAGAAAATCCACAAAATATTCTTCATGGTTCCCCATCAAAACAATTAAGCGATTCGGATATTTCGATTGCAAATCCCGAATATAACAAAGCACTTTGGCTTAATCTTTTCAAGTACCAATATAGTCTCCCAAAAACACCAACTTCGAATCTGGTTCAGTATCCAGATTTACTAGAGACAAACATTCCAGCATTTCATCATAACGACGGTGAATATCTGAGAGTGCGTAAATGTTAGTCACTATATTGGAGCTATAGGATACAAAGCATTTTTCCATTCCAAACCACCAACTGGTACTAACTCATTAGAAGGATCAAAATCTTTAAATGTCTTCAAGTCTTCCCACCGATTCAACAATTCTCTCCTATGCAAGCGCATCCATCCATCAATCGTCTCTAGCATAGACTCATTGGCTAAATCTCGGAATTCATCCGAATCGTTGCTCAAATAGCTCAGACCACACTCGATGACCTCACTTGTTCTAATACCGAGAACAATATTAAACGAAGGGGAATAACTTGACATAAAATGCACTTTCGGAATTTCGGGGAGTTTTAAAGTGTCGGATTCAAACATATACACGCGAATGTCGTCAAATTCGGAAATCAAAAATTTTCCTTGCTTTTCATTGAAATATTCAAAATCTTCGCTCTCGTAATACAAATCTTCTACTGAATATTTCAAATCTGAGCCCCAATGAATATACCTAGGCTTATATTTCATTTGGAGAAACAGTTGCTTGTCCTCTAGGCTGCGAAATGGATGGGCTTTTTTTATTACTGGTTCAAAATCAAAAATTCGAACTTCGCAATCATTAAACACTATTAGAACGAGATATCCCAATCCGTCCAAAACCGTAGCAGTTTTGATTTTTGGACGTATCAATTTCGTTGATTCTTTTGACGGCTTTTTCAAGCGAATTCGATCTTTAGTTTTTCTCGGCTTCATACAGCCTCCGCACTCAATCGATTTGTTCATAAATCATGGCTCACTTTCTTCTTCTTTTGCTGCGCACCAACTTTCTTTGACTTGAGTTTGCCACTAACTAGATAACGCAATATATCTGCTTTGGTTAAACCATCAGGCATGATACTCAAAGGTTCCCTTTGGATTCTCCATAAGGTTGCACGATGTCTCTCATTCAATTCCTCGACGCTTGAAACTAAATTTTCAGAAAAAGTGAGGTCCCACCAGAGAGTATTTTTGATTGAGCAATTCGCGCAAGTTCGGGGGGAAACTACTCTAAAGGACCCACACTTCGGTGGATAGTTCCAATTTTGGTTATACGCTTCTTCTGGAGTCAAAGTCTCTTCTTTTCCACATACCTCGCAAAGATGAAGTAACGGACCACCCCATTTCTTCCATTGTTCTATCATTTCTCTCCACGAAATCTTTTTCACTTGATTCGCTATCATCCAAGTTTGATAATCTGGATCCATCTGGGCTGGGTCTAAAGTATAAATCTCGCTACTGTCTGTATAATAATCATTCCCGTCGATCGAAACAATCGCACTCGTAACGATACGATGTCCATCCTTAAAAGCCCCCGTTTCAGGATTGTGCCGAGGGTCATTTTTTGCGTAACCATACAATAAATACTCACTCGTTTTATCGAATTTTGCAAAAAACTGATGAATATTCCCTCTAATATAATCTAGATCGTCATCACTTTGAACAATTGCCCAATCATTTAGGGTTGCACGAATAGGACTTTGAGGATTTGGTCTCCAAGCGGTAATTCCTTTGTTCGAACGAGCGCTCTTGTTTGCATAATAAAATTCTCGGAATTCATGCAAAAACAAATAATGAAGTAATTGAGGAATATCTTCAAATACTTTCTCCTGATCAACCCAATCATTTCCGGTCACCCCCCACTCAGAATCGATTTTTGTTGCCCTTATAACGCTGAATTTATTCATGAATTTTGTATTTTCAGGAGGATAAATATTCAAAGTCTCTATTTCCTGTTCAAATCCGAAAACAAAATCGAATAGTTTCTCGAGCCCCGCTTGCAATGGAGTGTAATAAAATCGAATATACACTCCCGGGTTAATTCCTTCCGCGGCTGTAACCAAAATCCAGTGTAAATGCTCAGAATTTAAGCCTGGACCAGCTGAATCGGGATGTACGTAAATATTTTCAAACAGTTTTCTCAACTTCACTGGGTGATCAATTCTAGTCAGAAAATTATAAACTTTTTGCCGACTATCTAAATTGTTCCCTGGCTTTACTCCTTCTAGCTCACGCTTGAGATATTGTAATAATTCGTCATACACTTCCTCAGAATCTGATTTCATATCATTTACCATCTTTCTTGGACTTCGGTGGATTATCGCCTAGATAGAACAACAAATCTTCCAACTTGTAGCCCTTAGGCAAAATACTCATAGGTTCAGCCTTAATTCTGTGGGCGGTTTCGAGTTTTCGCTGCTTAACTTTGTCAGTGTCGGAAGGCCTGTCCTCGTTAGTAGCCAATTCCCACCACAAAGTATCTTTGATACTACATGTTTCACACGTTCTAGGTGACACAATCCCGAACTCCCCCATTTTGGGCGGATAATCCCAGCCTTGTTCAAAAGCTTCTTCAGGAGTGAGTATCTGATCTTTGCCGCACACTTCACAAATATGCCGCAAAGGCTTGTCCCACTTCTTCCAACTCTCTTTTAGCTCCGTCCAAGAAACAGCTCGCTTACGATTCGCCATCAACCAAATTTTATAATCATGATTCATTTCACTATCGTTCAGTGTGTAAACTTCGTTTTCCTCGGTATAGTATTCGTTGCCCTTCACCAATGCTAACGGACTTGTAATCAAGCGATGGTCATCTTGAAACGCACCGGTTTTAGAATTATATCTAGGATCATTTTTGGCTTTTCCAAAAACTGCATAATCACGATCGTTATCGAATGTAGTAAACACGTCTTGATAGTTCTCGTCAAACATTTCCCAAATCTCGGGCGATAACACAACCGACCAATTGTCTAAAGTTGCACGAACAACTTTTCTAGCACTGGGTCGCCAAGTGTGTTTTTTCTTTCCTGATTTGGTTTCTTTCGATTCCCAATTCACATCCGCTTTTATCCCAAAACGAAAAAGTCCCGAAAGCAACTCTGAGACTTTATTAAAAACAGACTGAGACGACAGATCAGGGTCTTTGCTGATTCCCCACTTACCATCAGAATGTTTTACTGCTTTAATTACACTGAACTGTTTAAGAAATTTGGTTTTCATAGGCGGAAAAAGATCATTTCCGACTGAATCTCGTTCAAGCCCTGGGAAAACACTTTTGACTAGGTCGTATCCAACGGGACTCGGTGTATAGTAAAACCGAACGAATATGCCAGAGTTTGCGTCCTTTCTGGGTCGAATTAGAATACGTTGCAAATGATCAAAATTTCCACCTGAATCAAAATGTGGATTAGGGTCTACATAAATCCCCTTAAGATATTTCTTAAACTCCTTCGGACAATTTTTACCTTTCAAAAAATTAATCAATCTTTCTCGACCGCGAGGACTATTGCCAGGTTTCACGCCTCTTAGCTCATGTCGGGCGTACTTGAAAAACCTTTTCTTCTCGTCCTGTTTTGTTTCAATCAGTTCTTTGAGCTTTGCTTTAAGTGCAGCTTTCGCTGTGGAGTCAACTTCTTGGTCATCTGATTCAATCTCTATCTCGAAATCATCTATCTCGAAATGAATATCCTTTCCTAGATTGAAGCCCATCGCATCTTTTGATGATTTTTTAGTCATAGGTTTCCTTTCTTATAAAACTTGATTTTGATTACACCAATTGAAGTACTTTTCACCATCTTCAGAAAGCAAATAGTTAACCAAATCTTGAGGCGTTGCAAAGCAAATTTGATGAGAGTTACGAAAACTTTGGCGCAATTCGTTTTTATCGGGGTTTTTTCCTGCAACGCCCCATAGTTTATAATGTTGAGCTCTTACAAGACTGCACCAAGAGAACCATATAAGTTCGTCATTTGGCGGATGCAAATTGTTATTCTTATTGTCATTATCCCAGTCAGCATATAACAACTCAGGCCATTTGATTGATAATGGGCGTTTTTTTCCTTTAGACACTAACATAATTTTATCGGATGGAGTGAAATAATACCTTATCAGAAAACCATATCTGCTTGGCTTCTCACTTTCATCTGTTGCTTCAATCCA
>JAITFB010000030.1 GCA_031281695.1 Candidatus Servula neotermitis | reverse complement strand
CTTAAAACTTGGAATCCGCCAGAGTCGGTAAAAGTTGGACCATCCCAATGCATAAATTTACCGAGCCCTCCAGCAGCTTGAATTACTTCTTCGCCTGGCCGCAAGGCTAGATGATAAGCGTTGGCTAAAATGGCTTGGGCGCCAAAAACTTTAGCCTGTTCCGGAGTGACACCTTTTAAAGTTGCTTGCGTTCCAACTGGAATAAACGCTGGGGTTTCGATTTTGCCGTGTCCTGTTGTAATGGTTCCTACTCGCGCTCCCGACTCTAGAGTTTTTTGGATTTCAAATTTCACGTTTACTGACAGTTTAATGGTTTTTCGTCCAGTCGCTAGTCGCGAGCACGAGGAGATTATCGAAAAGGTTCTGACATTGACATCGTGTTATTTGGTCTCAAAGATAAACATGAGATTGCCGAACTGAAACTTGACTTAGAGGAGTTAGATCACCCATATTTAATCGATTTGGTTGGGTATGAAAACATTACTAACCCTCGGCTGAAGCAAGAAATTGATCAAAACGCAATCGAACTTGCGCCTTAGCTCATTTTAGCTACGGAAAAAGTTACACGGTTCCAGGCGGATCGATAGTCGAACCTAACATATAAGCCAGCCGATGCATAAATTGAGCCATGGCTCCTCGAGTCACGGGAGCTTGCGGACGATAAGCTACGAGGGTTTTGCCGACTGAGGCTTTCTTGTTCTTAGTAGTAACCAGTGCGCCCTTGCCTGAACCTTGGGTGATGGCTGAAGCACTCATCCAATTTATCGCTCCAATTCGCGCTGGAGATAATTTAGGAAGTTTGGTATTGTTTTTTGAGCCTTGGTATTTCACTGTGATATTCCGCGCGGAAACATCCACAAATGCGGAAGTTGACGTCGGAACATTGGAAATCTTGGCAAATCTTTGCATAAATTCAGCCATTGCGCCACGAGTTACTGGGCTGGAGGGGCAAAATTCGGTAGCTGGTTGGTTACATCCAACGGTAATTTTGGTATCAGCGAGAAATAAGATAGCGTAATAGCGAGCGAGATTTTTGGTCTTACCACTTTTAAATTGATTAATGTCCGCAAAAGGATTTGGGCCGTCTTTGTAAAACGACTCAACGATAGAATCAGTGTAGCCAGCTAACTTTTGTAAGAATTGCGCCATGGCTCCGCGGTTGACTGGACTGGCTGGGCAATATGACAATTTTTTCCCAGAACTTGAACAACCTGCAGTTACTCCGTATTTAATGAGCCATTGAATATCGGCGTTGCGGACTGGGTCTTTAGTGGTATCTCGGAATTGGGTTGAAGCTCCAGTTGCTGGTAAAGGCACTTGAACGATAATCGAAGCTTGTAAACCATTGGGGGTCGAGGCGGTTAAAGTTGCCGAACCTGTCCAAACTGCTACCGCAGATAGTGTGTTTTGGTCCGGGTTGATGACCACGATGTTAGTATCAGAACTGGACCATGTCACATTTTGAAGTGCTGTTTCAGGCAAAACGTTGGCTTTGACAGTAAAAGGGACTTGGACTTGAGCTTGAATAGTTCCCGAAGGACTCAAGATGATTGAGCTAGGCTCAGGAATGTTCACGCTAACCGTGATTGAAGCTCTGATGTTTTGGTCAAAATCGGAAATAGCATAAATAGTAGTTTGCCCAGGTCCAGCGGCGCTTACAGTTCCGTCAGAGCTAACTTTTGCAATAGTAGGGTCAAGACTAAACCAAGCCACGCTGGATGGTGCTCCAACTGGATAGACTTGAGCTTGAAATGCTTGAGTCGTGCTATGGTTCAAGGTAGTATTGGCGGCAGTGATGGCAACCGAAGCAGGGGCAGTCACGAGATCAGCGTTCAAATCTATCAGAGCGTTGATGGTGAAATTACCCATATCCGTAATTCGATCGTTTGCGTAAACATCATAAAGATCAGTCCAGCTCGCCGAACTTGAATCCCGATAAATATATGATTGCCCAGGCAAAATCGATAAATCATCTGAGCGAAAACCAGGATGCAGCGCTTCTATAGGCGCCATAGCATAATGTCCGTCCGGAACACTAATTTCAATAACGATACTGTAATAGGAATTGGGTGCTAAGGCTAACGCTGAGGTTAAGGGAACGCTAAATAGACCGCTATATCCAGGGGTGAGCGCGATAGTGTCAACTAATTGACCTGAGTACGGATTGAGCGGATCGCTAAGGTTGGCGTAAATGCGGATAATATCCGACTCGGCATTATCTTCAGCATAGTATTGAATCGCGCTGAGAGTATAGGCGCTAAAGTCGTTAGCATTAGGGGCATGGAAGACATTGGCGACTGTGAGATGAGGAAGTGACCCCAAACTGATACCGCCGCCAATCCAACCTAAAGGGCTCCAGCTTTGTAATAATTTGGATTTAGCATCGTTTTCGACTTCAAAAAAATGAGCCTCTTGCAATGAGCCGTCGTAATAGGACAGCCAAAAGTATCCGTCTTTACTGGGTCCCCAAGTATCTCCCCAACTATTTTTAACCAAAAAAGCTCCTGGGCGAGTGGGTCGTTGATCGGCTGGAAATTTAGTGACCGGAAATTCGTCGTCATAACCTACGATTGTAACCGCATGATCAGCGGAATAAACATAATCTGGGCTGAACCAAGGCCCGCTGTTTGTCACATCTTTTCCGGTATAAGCCAAATAAGCTATATAGACTGCGCGTTGATTTTGAGCTACTTGTTGTTTGATAGCTTCAATTGAGCTAGGGGTATGAGTCATAGTGCAATTGACTAAAATTCCGTAAAAATCTTCGCAACTATTAGGATCCTCTTGCCAAATTTCCGGAAGGCTTATAGAATTTTTGAGTCGATAAACTCTGGAGTTGAGTTGAGCATAGTCTGAATACAGAGCGTCGTTGTTGGATACTTGGGAGTAAGGGTAAGCCGTTTCTAATTGAGGACCGAATCCACGTTGAAGCGCGCCGGTTGCGACAGAGCTGTCTCCTCCATACGATAAAGGGTTACGATCAGATGAATCAGGGTATAAAATTTGATATTCGTACTGGTTATAAGTCGAGGCGACTAAGTGACGAGCGGATAAATCGACTGTTTGGCTTTGAGCGTTGAGTTTAAAGATTTCAGTTTCTAATCCAGCAAGAGTTGAAAAAGCCCAGCAGGTTCCGTAAGGATTTTGGTTCTTGACTGGAGAAATGTAGTTGGTTCCGTTGACATTGCGTAAGTCGAAGCTGGTCGGCAAAACGGTCGTTGATTTTTTGATTGGGAGATCTGATTGAGGTAAAGCTGGTTGGACTTGGCGTTTAATCGGTCGATAACCGTAACGTGAGACTTCGCCGATTTCAGGTCGGATCAGCTTAATTGAAGTTTCGGCTGACGAGTCGCTTTTAGGGGTATTGGCCGAAGCTGTACTGGTCCAAGAGCTGGTTAAGGCTACGGACGGTAAGGTCAAAATTAATGCACTTATGCAAATTAGACTGAAAAGTTTAATTAACCTGGGGTTTTTCATTCTTTAATCTTATAGTCCATAGTGGACAAATTTGGGGTTTTTGCTTCGATTTGTTAATTAAAACGAACTAAAACGAATAACTTCAGTCATTTTCTTGTTCATGAGTAGTTTTGGTCATAAGGATTTGCACGCCTGAAAAGACAGAAATAAAAGTGGCCAGTAAAATTAAACCATAACAAAGTATGGCATACGGAATAAGCAACATCAGAGCATAAACGGGGTTGAACAGGCTCATCAGTGGAAATAGAATTACGCTGGTAATCGACAATAATTGAACGACAGTTTTGGTTTTTCCGCTGAAGTTAGCCGCAATCACCCTTTTGGATTTTTTGATGCGATAGATTCGAAAAATGGTGACCACGATTTCGCGTAGCAACATGATAAAAACCGGAATAAAGATCCACCAAAAATAAACCTGCAGAATATAACAAAACACTGCGTAACAACTGAAGACTAATAATTTATCGGCGATAGGATCCCAAAGTTTGCCGAATTCAGTGATTTTGTTGTATTTTCGTGCATACCAACCATCAAATAAATCGGAAAACGCTAGAACAGCAAACAAAATTATCGCTGCCAAATAGGTCGGATAATCAGTATGTTTTAGGTCCGTACGGTTGTCGACCCCGCCATGTCCGACTAACAGCAAATATACTAATAAAGGAAGCAGCAGAATTCGTAAAACTGTGAGAGTATTAGGTAAATTGAAATTACTGGGCTTCGGTTCCATCAGTTGGAATTTTCTCGGTCACGTTAGGGTTGGGAACATTTTCTGCGTTAGCGCTCGAGCTTAAAGCATTATTCTGTACGCTGTGTTTTGAAAGGTCGGACAAACCGGTACCGCGCCCTACGATGTTCGATTGCTCTGTACCGCCAGCGTTAGCGCTCACACCTAAATCGTCCGCTATCTGACTACTGACTACTGAATACTGGCTACTTTCTGCGCTCGCTCCCGAACTAGAACTGGTCTTCCCTGTTAGCAATCCTAGCGCTTCGCTTAATTGGTCAGGAAGAAATAATACGTCGCGAGGTTTAGAGGCTTTGGATGGTCCAACAATGCCTTTGGATTCCAAAATGTCCATTAAGCGTCCAGCTTTTGCGAAACCTACGCTGAGTTTACGTTGTAAAAGCGAAGTGGATCCGAGTTTGGTGGTAATGACAATTTCGGCCGCTTCCAGCAGCAAGGGTAGATCCTTGTTGATTTCGGCATTGTCCACACTGGCAGCTTGCGCAATTTGCGCAACTTCTGGACGGTAATGAGGTCCTGAGGATTGGTCTTTTGCAAATTTAACGACTTTATGGATCTCGGATTCGCTGACGAACGCGCCTTGGACCCGTAGAGGTTTGGCCGCCCCCATAGGATAATATAAAGCATCTCCCTTGCCAATCAAAAGCTCGGCGCCATTTTGATCAATGATTACGCGCGAATCGATTGCGCTGGAGGTGGCAAAAGCAATTCGAGACGGCACATTGGCTTTAATCAATCCCGTTACGACATCGACGCTAGGTCGTTGAGTGGCTAAAATTAGATGAACTCCAGCCGCTCTGGCTAGTTGAGTAATGCGGACAATATATTTTTCAACTTCAGCAGCCGAGACCATCATTAAGTCAGCTAACTCATCAATTATGACCAAGATATAAGGGTAAGGTTTCAATTTGCGGTTGAGGTCGACTGGCGGTTCGATTCGGCCTTCGCTAAGCGCGCGGTTGAAGTCATCGATGTGACGATAGCCAAAGAGTTGTAAATCTTGGTAACGATTTTCCATCTCTTCCACTACCCATTCTAAAGCCCCTGAGGCTTTTTTGGGATCGGAAATGATCGGCGTGATTAAATGCGGTAAACCTTCGTAAACATTCAGCTCAACCCGCTTGGGATCAATCATAATCATTTCGACTTGGTCGGGACGGGCGCGCATCAATATGGACATTACCGCACAATTGATGAACGAACTCTTGCCTGACCCAGTCGACCCGCCAACTAAAATATGGGGCATTTTGGCTACATCGGCTAAAATGTATTCGCCTTCAATATCTTTGCCGATCGAGATGATTAGAGGGTCGTTTTGATTTTGGGCGCTGGTTGAACGCAAAACATCGCCTAGGCCGACCAGGTCGCGGTTAGTGTTGGGGATTTCGATGCCTAAAGCTTGTTTGCCGCTGATTACGGGAATAATGCGAACTTCTGGCGAGCCAACTGAGAGTGCTAAATTCTTTTGCAATCGTTCAACGCTTTGAACTTTTTCGCCATCGCCTAAAGTAACTTCATAACGCGTGACAGTCGGTCCTCGAGTGTAGCTGGAAATTTCGGCTAAAACTCCAAACTGTTTAAAAACGTTCCGTAACGCTTCGATGGTTCGTTTAGTATCTCCAGCGTTGGCTTGCGTAATTTTTCCGCTGTTCAGTAAGTCCATTGGTGGTAAATTATATAATTGCAAAGGTAATTGATTAGTTTCGCTCGAAGTTAGGAATTGAGAATTGAGAATTGGTCCTGCGGGATTATTATCTGTGTTGGAGTCTGCGGTGGTTAGGTTTAGATTTCCAGCGCTTTGATTACTGATCGTTGATTGCTGATTACTTTCTACTGGATACTGACTGTCTTGATCTGTCATCAAGTGCCCCAACGGCTCATCCAATTCGCTCCCAACGATCTTCGCGTTGGATTCATTCCTGACGGTTTTAGCGTTTCTAGTTTTGGATTTAAGGTTTTGAGTTCTTTTAGCTCTGAGGTAGTCTAGGAGGCTGGAAACTGACCAGCTGAAGGCTAGGAGTAAGCCCGTTAAAGTGATTAATATACATATTATTAAGCCAAAAGGCGCGCTAATCGCAGCGCTGATTGGGTTAGCGATAATAAAGCCTAATCCTCCCCCAGCTTCGAGAGTTTGAGCGTATTGAGAGCTGAAGTCAGGCAGCCCGTTAGCAGTTTGGACGATTCCGCAAACGCCGCCCAACAGTAAAGCGCAACCTATGATGGTTTTGACATTATTCACTGTGGAAATTTTTTTTCTAAAAATTCCAAACGCGATGTAAATTAAAGCCAAAGGTATTCCGTAAGTAATAAAACCGAACAAAGTTTTGAAAAAGATCCGAATTAGGTCGCCAAAGGGTCCAGCTACATTGAACCAACTGCAGGCTATTAAAACCACGGCTATAGCAATTAAAGCAATACCGATGATATCTCGGCTAGTTCCTGAAAGCGGGGATTTATTGGGTGAAATTATTTCAGTTTTTTGAGTCGAATTAGTCTTAGTTGTGGCTTTTCTCGGAGTTTTAATTGGCTTGGACATGTCATCAGTTTAACTGTTTAGGTTGCTAAATAGTAAAGACTCTGGAAATTGACGCGTATGAATGTTGTGCTCTTTTAGTCTAGTTTGAAATTGATTCTTTTGAAATCAAACGGATGAAGTTTGACCTTTGGGAAACCTAAGCTGGTTAAATAATTAGAAAATTTGACTTGGAAGCCGCAAGAGAAACAATTAAAATGTAATAGATGCTAAGTCATGGCCGTCGCCGCAGTTCAATTTCAGCTAAACGAAATGTTTGGATGCGGGTTGCGGCGTTTGCTGGTTGTATATGCGTAGGTTTGCTCATTGCAATTCCTATATTGGTTGGCCAACTATATCCTCAAGATCAAGCCGGAAACGACCTCAATTCCCTTTCGCGCGGATTCGGTTTCGATTTGAAAATAGCGGCAGCTTCCGAAACTATGGCCGGTTCTCCCGATGTGAATCCTTTGGCGTACTATCCCAAAGCCCCCATTCCCAATTATGGTTTAGTCTCCGATACAACGGATTCTAACGGGTTCACGATTCCAGGTATCACTAAAGATTTGTTCGTTGAGTTACCTAAAATTTTAAATGAACCAGATTACAGTAATTTAACTCCAGGAGTACTTTCCCCAGGTTTGGGAACGGTGATCTTTGAAGGACATCGCGAAACCTGGTATAACTTAGATATGAGTTACTTTGGCCCCTATGACGTTCGTAATGATGGAGCGAAAGTCAAGCCTAATGGGGATATTATTTTGGCTTGTCATACTGATTACCGAGGTCAAAGACGCCTCACTTCGTTGGGTTGGGGAATTTGTCTCGATACTGGAGGGTTCGCGTTTTCGGACCATGAACAAGTTGACATCGCTGTAAACTGGTAGAAATTGGGCGGTTGGCGCAGGGGTAGCGCGCTTCCTTCACACGGAAGAGGTCACTGGTTCAAATCCATTACCGCCCACCCCAGCTTCTCCGATAGCTCCCAGCTCGGAATTAATATAAACTAAACCTATGGACATATCCATAACCGCTTTGGCTTTGGCTTTTTTCATAGTCCCTTCTGCAGCTCTGTTTTTTTCGTCCATTCGTCCGCAGGAAATCGCTAATCGAACCTATACTTTGGTTTTTGGCGCAGTGATTGTAGTCGTTTTCTTTTGGATTTTAATTGGCTGGTCGTTAGCTTTCGGGTCTAATGACTATTTCGGAATAATTTCGGATCCGGTTTCTGGATTCGTTTTGAACTTCGCTTACAATGACCCTAACGTTGACCCAGCTTTGATCAGCGGTGGTGGGTCAGCAGTCAATATGGTGAAGTTGGGATATGAACTAATTTTTCCCATTTTCGGTTCCATTTTGATTGCTGGAAAAATTGAACAAAATATTCGGTTAATATCGTTTTGCGCGTTTATTGGGGCTTGGGTGATTGTATTTTACGCGCCAATGGTTCATATGATTTGGGGCGGCGGAATTTTGGATCAATCTGGAGCTCTAGAGCAACTTTTGGGCGCAGCTGTTTATGACTTTAATGGCGCCGCAGCAGTTTTAGTCGGTGCTGAAATCGCTGCTTTAGTTTTGACAACAATCATTAACCACACGAATCGCGCAAATAATTCTAAGCGTCATCACCGAGGCTTGCCCAAATTTTTGAATCGTAAACCTGAAGACTCTCAACTTCAAATCAGTGCGACTATCACTTCGACTGTTCCAGCAATTGGTTCAGCTTCCGAAGGAGAATTGGGGACCGCGACTGTAACGCTCGATACAGAGACAATCAGTCAGGCTGTGACTCAACAGCATAGACAAGTTTTCGCGATGTTCGGCTTGTTTTTATTAATGAGCTCGTGGTTAGTTTTGAACGTTGGGACTGTCTCGGATTCGAACAGTTCTAGCGTCGGCGTGGTTTGGGTCACGACTTTGGTGATTACCGTGTCTTCGATTTTTGCGTGGTTTTTTATAGAGAAACTTTTAATCGGTGCTGTGACTCAAAACGGGATGATTCTTTCGACATTATGCGGGTTGGCTTGTTCAACTTCGATTGCCGATGTGGTTTCTCCAGGAATTGCGTTGATTGTGGGAATTTTGGGCTCGCTTTTATCTTTCTTCTGCGCAGCCTTAGTCAAACGATTAGCGCGACGTACGACTTACATTGATTATATCTCGGTGATATTATTCGGTTCGATTTGGGGTTTGATATTTGTGGGGATTTTTGGATCGAACGGTTTGATTGCCACTGGGTCAATCCTTCAATTATTGGCTCAATTCGTAGGGATTGGTACGGCGGTTTTGTTCTCTTTAGTCGTTTCGGTCATTTTCGGATTGTTGATCAATAAAGTGTTAGGATTTAAGAGTGAATCGACCGATTAATAAACGTGATAGCGGTTCCATAAGGTTAGATCGGTCTAAGCCACCGAAAGTTTTCGCCGTAAAAGACCAGCGCCCAGTCTTTTTTACTCCAGGTTTTTTAGTTTTAGTCGTATTTATCATTATATGTTCTTTGACTTTAATTTCCCCTTTAGCGATGTTAACTAAAACTTATGCACGCAACGCCGAGCTTAATCAGGAATTGGAAGTTCTGCAATCTGATTATGAGATTGCTCAAATCGAGTTAGCTAAATGGAATGATCCAAATTATTTGATTACGCAAGCTCGAGAAAGCTTGGGATATGTCCGAAAAGGCGAAGTCAAAGTTTCATTGATTGGCGATCTCGATTCCATTTTACCAGCTCCCGACTCCACTATGACCGCTCAGTTAGATCCACCAACTAAAAAGTCTCCGCTCACTTGGTACCAACGTCTTTTAGAGAGTTTTTCTTAGGGCGGACTACTCCGTGTCGTGGTGGCGGATCGATGTGTCCCTCCTCCCACCAAACATTTTCCTACCCTCCCACCAACGGCTCCTGTACTGACGCCAATCCGACTCAATTAACCCTTAATTCCCACCCCTCCCGCCAACGGCTTCCTCGCAGATACCATCTCTCAGTGATTATTAACTCTTAACTATTAACTGAAGCTCTAACACCTAGTTATCCAGCAGGACTAGCCACTAGCCTCTAAGACAGATCTTCTCCGTTAGACGCAATCACCTTCTTGTACCACCAAAACGAATCTTTGCGGCTGCGTTCTAAACTGCCTTGGCCGTAATCATCTTGATCCACGTAAATGAAGCCGTAGCGTTTACTCATTTCGGAAGTCGAAGCAGCGATCAAATCAATCGGACCCCACATGGTATAGCCCATGACTGGTACTCCATCTATAATAGCTTCTTTGACTTGTTCGAGGTGTTGACGCAAATAATTAATGCGGTAATCATCGTGGACTTTACCATCTTCGCCGACTGTATCGTGAGCGCCGAGACCATTTTCCACAATGAATAACGGGATTTGATAGCGATCATAGAAATCATTCAGCGCAATTCTCAATCCAATCGGATCAATTTGCCAACCCCAATCGCTGGATTCCAAATAGGGATTAGGTAATCCGAATCCGAAATTGCCTAGCGAGCCACTGTTAATGGACTCAGCGCTTTGGACTAAGGACATATAATAGCTAAATGACACAAAGTCCACTGGATATTGGCGCAAGATTTCCAAGTCGCCGCGTTGGATTTCCAGCTTTACACCTTTTTCTTCAAAGAAGCGTTTAATGAAGCTCGGATATTTTCCTCTGACTTGCACATCGCTAAAGAAATAGTTGAAGTCATTAGCCCATTGCGCAGCTCTAACGTCCGCTGGATTGCAAGTTTCGGGATAGGTGGTTGAACGGGCCAACATGCAACCGATTTTGGCATCTGGACTGATTTTAGTTAATTGTTTTTTAGCCAAAGCCGATGCCACGAATTGATGGTGGAGTGCCTGATACTTGAGTTGTTCAGGGTTTTTAGCGCCATCCAATAATACGCCTCCGCCAATGAATGGAGCCATAGCCATCACATTGATTTCGTTGAAATTCAGCCAATATTTGACTTGTCTTTTATAGCGCTTGAAAACTGTCCGCGTATAGTTCAAAAAGAAATCAATCACTCGCCGATCTGCCCAACCGTTGTATTTCAAAACTAAGTTGAGCGGCATTTCGTAATGAGACAAAGTGACCAGCGGCTCAATGTTATATTTCAAACATTCGTTGAATAATTCGTCGTAGAATTTCAAACCAGCTTCATTGGGTTCAGCCTCATCTCCGTTCGGGAAAATTCGCGGCCATGAAATCGAAAGCCGATACACTTTAAAACCCATTTCGGCGAATAGAGCGATGTCCTCTTTGAATCGGTTATAGTGGTCAATTCCTCTGCGTTTAGGGAAATTGGTGTATTTGGACTTTCCTTGCAGAATTTCCTCAATTTCCTCCCGACTGGTCTCTAACTTGAAGCCTTGTTGGTCCTCTTTTTCAATAAACGGCACGAAATCGAAAACGCTGGGACCTTTGCCATCTTGGTCCCAAGCTCCTTCGAGCTGATTCGCGGCGGTTGCCCCGCCCCATAAAAAATCGCTGGGGAAACCTTTGGGTGCCCCGCAGCAACTGTTGCATGAATTTGTCATGTCAATACCTTTCTGCGCTGAAATTATCAGTGACTAACTTTGTCTGTGCAGTTTCTTATACTGCTTCGGTTCAATTAGCAGTTAATAGTTGATAATCGATGGCAATGTGACGATGATAGAGTTATGCTTTCGGTGTTAAACATTTGCGTGTAAGCTAATATTCACAACAGTCCTGCGTGATTGTTTACTGTTAATTATTGACTCTTAACTGCGAACAGTTCGTGGATTTTTTTTGATTTGGTTCACTTTCTGTGGCATCAATAATGCGCTTGAGATGAACCGTCAAATAAGCCAATTCTTGGTTGGTTACCTCCTTTCGGTATTTGTTTTCTATGTATTCTTGAATGGCTAAGGCTCCTTCGAAATATTGAGGAAAGCCGTTCTTGACTATGCCGTAAAGGATGTCGTCCGGTTGATCGATTACTTGTTCATTACGAAAAATCCGTTGCGCGAAAAATTTGATGTGGGTAACAAATCTAAAGTAACTTAAAGTATTTTTGTCGAATCGATAATCATATTTGGCTCCAACAATGGCGGAGATGTCGGAAATTACTTTGGTAATTTCGATGGTTTGAGGTAAGTCTTCTCCTAATTCCGCGTTGACAAAGTGCATGGCTATAAAGCTTTTTTCATCGTCACCGAATTCAATACTGAGTTTATCTTTAATGAATCCTACTGCCATTTCTCCCACATCATACTCTTCAGGATAAAAAACTCGAATTTCGAGAGTCAATGCGTTTTGGAAATTTATGCCCATAGCTATGCGGCCGATAGCGAAGTTGAGGTGGTCGGCTAAAGTGAAGAAAACTGAATCGGAAAAGCTACGCGGGAGTTTAATCTTGGCGTATCCGATGATTTGGGCACACAAGTCGAATATTTCATCTGGAATTTCTAGTAATAAATCTAAATAACGTTGAATGGTTCCAGTGGGTGTGCTAAATTCCTCAATATTGCAGTCACCAGCAATTGCTCCGTTGTCATTGTCACTGATTGATTTGCTACACCTAAAGGTTTGCCCAATTTGGCTCTCCTTTTCCCTTTCTGTAGCGTTTTTGATCCCAGAATCGAACACAAACTTTAAATATGTGGGTTTAAATTTTAACTCGTCACCTTTTCGGTGTGCGAAACCGACGCCGTTTCCGCTAATAACTGCCAAAGTTCCATCGTCAGACACTAGTACAGTGTTGTTGTTAAAAACTTTGACGACTCGCATAATCCTCCTCAATCGAGTTACGATCCCCTAACTCAGGGGGTCGTTTAGATTATGCCTTTTGGTGACACTCTAAAACATCGGAGTTTGTTTCCGATATAACTATCTTATAGCAGATTTAAATCGCGAACCAAATTTTTTACAAGTGTACATTTCTCATGTTCATGTAGTTAGCATCCAATCAGTAATCAGTTATTGGTTATCATGTCTAAGTTTGAAAACGTTAGCTCCTATGCCCAGTAATCTCGCGACATTAGCCACTAGCTCCAAAGTAGATCCAGAGGAAACCAGGCTAAGTTGGGATGATTTTGATACGACAACATTCTTTCTCCTAAGTAAAAAACTATTCCAGCAGCGAATTTGTCTTTGGCTAAAACTCGATATTTCTCAATGTTTTTGAAGTCAGTCGATTTGGGCGTAGAACTAGCTTTGATTTCTATAGCGATGGTTTTCTCTCCCCAAATCTCTAAGATCAAGTCGATCTCTTCTCCAGTTCGAGTTCGCCAAAATTTAGCAGCCTTGAA
>JAITFB010000067.1 GCA_031281695.1 Candidatus Servula neotermitis | reverse complement strand
TTTGCGCAGTCATCCTCGGCTGATGCTGCTGACACCACGTCAAATAATTCCCCTGCTGACTCTGACCCAACGGCTGAGACACAAACTGCTGATCCAGTTGCTGCGACTGATAATGCTGCGGACAATGCTGACATCTCCAGCAATGATCAAGAGCCACGCAAATTGACTGACCAAGAAATTTTGGACGCTTTGGATTATGAGCCGGATCTTGAAGAACATTTAGAGGATGAAATCATTAATGACGCTGGACGGATTGCGATTTTGGAAGATCAATTGGCGCGTTCCCAAGCTGAATTCATTAATTTTCGGAATCGTAACAAAAGGGAGACCCAAGAATTAGGCGATGTGATTACTGCTTCGCTGGTGGAAAAATTATTACCAGTTTTGGATGATTTGGACCGAATGCAAGAAGCCGGCGATACTGTTCCGCCGACTCTAACCAAATTCCGGGAGATTTTAGAATCTTGGGGAGTTCAAAGTTTTGGCGATGTGGGCGAGCCTTTTGATCCTGCGGTACACGAAGCTGTATTGTCCAACCCCAAAGCTGATTTGCAAGTTGATACAGTTTCCGCTATCGCTGCCAAAGGTTACAAACTGCGCGACCGAGTCATCCGACCAGCCAAAGTGGTGGTCGATAAAGCGGAGGTGTAAGTTTGTCTCAGCAGGATTGGTTCACTAAGGATTATTATGCAGTTTTGGGTGTGAGTAACTCGGCTACAGCGGACGAAATCAACAAGGCTTACCGTAAGTTAGCCCGCGACCTACACCCTGACAAAAATCCTGGAGATAAAAAAGCTGAAGAAAAGTTTAAAGACATTGGCGAAGCTTACGCAGTTTTATCTAAACCGCAAGAACGTGAAAAATATGATTCTATTCGGGCTTATGCGGCTGGTGGTGCTAGATTTACTGGCGCAGCCCCTGGCGGTTCAGCCAATTATGGAGGATTCCAAGATTTGTTTGGATCGATGTTTGGCGGAGGATTTTCGAACGGTGGATTCAGCGGAACCGGATTTGGTAACCGTTCCGGAGCTTATGCTAACTACGGCAATATGAACGATATATTTTCTATGTTTGGACAATCTGCTGCGGCTGGACCGGGCGCTCGGCCTAAGCAAGCTGCAGCTCCTAAACCGTTGTCCAAAGAAGTCAGCGTGCGAGTTGGTTACAGTGAGCTGGTTCTCGGGACTAAAATCAAAGTGAAAGCGCCTTGGGGTAAATCTTACACCATCATAATTCCACCTTTAACCGAACCAGGCAAAGTCTTTCGGGTCAAGAACACTACGGACCAAAAGAAATACGCGGATTTGCGTTTGACTGTCAAATTGGCTATGCCGCAAAAACTTTCTGGCAAACAAAAGGAACTGATTGAGGAATACGCTAAGGTGGAGAAAAAAGAATTAGGAAAGATTAGGAATCAGTGACAAGTGAAAAGTGATAAGTGAAATGACAGATGGCAGATGGCAGAAGACAGAAGCGATTCGACGCCGACGCTTAGAAGGCCTGGGTCTAACTACGGTCGATAACTCATATCTGACCTCTGATTTCTGTCATCTGTTTTCTGTGAGTGGAGCGAACTAATGTATCGTCACGTTCCAGTTGAAGTAATCGATGACCTCAACGCAGCTGTCCTGTCAGTTTCTCAAGCAGCAGCTTTGGCTGAAATCCATCCCCAAACTGTTCGGCAATATGATCGTTTAGGTTTGATTCAAGGTCAGCGCACTCGCGGAAAAAGCCGCCGGTTTTCTTTAATGGACGTAGAAAAATTGCGCCAAATTCAAATTATGAGCCAAACCGAAGGAATTAATTTAAATGGTATTCGACGAATTCTTTCTTTAGCTGAAGAAAACCGGATCCTCAAACGTCAGCTTTTGGCTTATCAACACGATGCCATCTTTTCAGTCTCTCAATCTGGCGAAACCTCCATTGACCGCGCACATCGCAAACGCCAGTCTTTTCGCTCCACCAAATTACTCCCTAATGCTCAGTAGTCGGTAGTCAGTTGTCAGTAGTCAGTTATCAGTTGCAACATAGACATAGGTAAGTCTTTCTTCTAAGAACATAGGTAAGTCTTTAACTCATTTTATCAGTTTCAAATTTTCTGGTTGCACAAATTTTTGTGTCCAAAATAAACAGGGGATTGATATTTAGCCACACAATAAATTCATGTTCATTTGGTGTGGGTTGGAGCCCTAATGTATAACCACCGAACGCAGTAGACAATACGTACTGATACATTCTAAATCCAATTCTTCCTTGCGGATCAACGTGTCTAGTAATGAAATTGTCAGGGTATTGAAATTCAGCATCAGCGATATATTTGCGCTGAGATTTACAGTAAACTTCTGCTGGAGTTTTCATATTCAAAGTTTCATGCGGACGTATATAATTATATTCGTGCGCCCATTCATCTAGTGCTTTTTGGGTAGCTAGAATTCCACCGCCGACGCAGTGTTGGATTTTTTGGCTGATGTCTCTATGCATTCGTTCGTGACTACCATTTTGAGTTGGTTTTCCTTTTTTAATTCGTTCAACTCGAATCCCTAAAGACATAAACCACACGTTCAATTTGGAAAATCCATACGGAGATCGTGGTGCTGCAAACGGTGGTCCGTTGTCTGATCGAATCACGTTTGGAAGACCGTATTCCTTAAATAAATGCTCAAATTCCGCGCGTACAGCGTCACTCGAAGCATATTGCATTAATTTGACTTCCAAATGAAATTTCCCAAAAAGATCTCGCACGGTTAAAGGTAAGCATTTCTCGCCACTCGATATCCAGTGTCCTTTGAAGTCTACGGTCCAAACATCGTTGGGGTTTTCTGGTTCGGTCAAGACTGTCGGCCCCGCATAAAGTGATGAGTCAATTTTCAGTTTTCGAGGCTTTACTTTCCCAAAAAGGACAAAAATATTTCGAATCCAACCAATCGAAGGTACCGGCCGATCTTTGTGACCATTTGCATAAATTATGCGAATTTTTTTAGGTCCCCAAGTTGGATGAGCTTCCTTCATTTTTAGCATTTCAGCCTTTACTTGGTCCGAAAATTTTTCGGGGGTTTTAAGTGGTCTTCTACTTTTTTCAGTCAGCGCTCGCGTTGCACCATCGAGAGCACGTGCTCTCCATTTGTATCCGGTTTTCTCCGAAATCCCGAATTCTTTACAGAGATGTTTAAAAGGTATTTCCGCCCTAAACATCTTGGTTATGAATGAAATTTTTTCTTCCATCATGGTAATCTCTTTCCATGGCATAGGTATCCTCCTATGCCATATTTTATTATGAAAGACTTACCTATGTCTATGTACTCATTACTTACCTATGTCTATGTACCGCACAATCAGATTTTCTAAC
>JAITFB010000049.1 GCA_031281695.1 Candidatus Servula neotermitis | reverse complement strand
TCCTGAATAATTTTCAATTTCACCTCTGGTGATGGTAGGTACATTCTGTCGAGTCAGAATCAATCCAGTCGGACGTTCATGTTGAGCCAAAATTTCCAAATAGCATTGAGCTAACTCATTGGCATCAGCTGGTCGAACTACATCCAAATTGGGAATCGCGCGCAAAGCTGCTAAGTGCTCAATGGGCTGATGGGTGGGTCCATCCTCGCCGACTGCAATCGAATCGTGCGACCATATAAAGATCGGAGCAATGCCCATCAAGGCTGCTAACCGCACACTGCCGCGCATATAGTCGGAAAATACTAAGAAAGTTCCACCGAAAGCCCGCGTGACGCCACCTAAAACGATGCCGTTCAAAATGGCTCCCATAGCGTGTTCGCGAATGCCAAAATGGATCACTCGGCCGAAATAATTGCCAGTCCAATCGCTGGTCTCGGAAGCTTCGGGCATAAACGATTCGGCGCCTTTGATGGTGGTGCCGTTGGAACTGCCTAAATCCGCTGAACCTCCCCAAAGTTCTGGTAGTTGTTTAGCTAAAGCATTCAAAATAGTGTTGGACGAAACCCGGGTGGCAATTTCCTCTCCAGCGGCAAACTGGGGGAGTGCGGCTGGTAAATCTTCTGGCAACCTGCCTTCTAATAAACGCTCGAATAAAGCTTTGCCGGCTGGATTAGCTTCCGCCCATTGGTCAAATTTGGCCTGCCAGTTTTTTTGAATTTTGGCTCCGCGGAAATGGGCTTGCGCGCGAACTTTATGCAATACTTCGGAATCTACGTAGAAAGTTTGGTCAGTCGGAAGTTCCAGTTTGGCTTTGAGCGCGGCGATGTTGGCTGGTCCTAAAGGATTGCCGTGAGCCGCGCCAGTGTTTGTTTTATTGGGAGTTGGCCAAGCCATCAGAGTGCGCAAGCGAATCAAAGATGGACGATCGGGCATTTGTTGGGCGTTGATAATGGCCTGTTCCAATGCTGGTAAATCTTCGGAGTAACTGCCATCTTTTTGTAGCCAGTTCACAGATTGAGTGTGCCAACCGTAACTATCGAAACGCTTCAAAACGTTTTCGGTGAAGCTGATTTTGGTGTCGCCTTCGATGGATATGTGATTGTCGTCGTAGATTACGATCAAATTGCCCAGGTTTTGAGTGCCAGCCAAAGATGCGGCTTCGGAGGTAATGCCTTCTTGCAAGTCGCCATCGCCGCAGAGCACATAAATGTTGTGGTCGAACACGCTTCGGCCCAATTTTGTTTCAGGATCGAACAGCCCGTGTTCATAACGGCTGGCCATGGCGAAACCGACTGCCGAAGCCAGGCCTTGCCCCAACGGTCCAGTGGTCATTTCGATGCCTTTAGTATGTTTATACTCCGGATGCCCAGGCGTCAGCGATCCATTTTTGCGAAAATTTTGTAAGTCCGGAATTTCCAATCCGAAACCGTTCAAAAACAGTTGAATATATTGAGTGAGCGAAGAATGCCCAATCGACAAGATGAAACGATCGCGCCCATACCAATTGGGATCCTCGGGGTTCACTCGCATAATTTTTTGATACAGCAAATATGCCACCCCAGCCAAGGAAACCGCAGTCCCGGGATGCCCATTTCCGCGATGTTCCACCGCATCCGCTGCTAATGCTTTAGCCATGGCGATGGCTTTTTGATCAATTTCGTTTTGGTCCATATTATTGATTTTATCATACTGAGTAGTGAGGGCTAAGGCCGGAGGATTCCCCCTAGGCCGTGAATGCTGAAGACGGATGTGCGGACGATGGTGAACTAATCATCAAAACCCATCCCGCGTTGTAGGGCCGGACCGATGTATCCGCCCTCTAGCCCCTCCCGCCAACGGCTCTTTCGCAGATACCATCTCTTATCGATTATTAACTGTTAACTATTAATTATTAACTATTAATTCCCTATTCCCACACCTCCCGCCAACTGCTAGCTAGCAACTGCGAGCAAAGCGGGCTAAACTAAAAACATGCAAACATCTGAAATCCGTCGGCGCTGGCTGGAATTTTTCGAAAAAAACCGTCATACTGTAGTTCCGAGTGCGTCGTTAATTTCTCCGGATCCTTCAACTCTTTTTACTATCGCAGGTATGGTTCCTTTCATCCCTTATATGACTGGCCTGCAGACTCCGCCGTTCAAGCGCGCCACTTCAGTTCAAAAATGTGTGCGCACTTTAGATATTGATGAGGTCGGAAAAACCACTAGGCATGTCACGTTTTTCCAAATGAACGGCAATTTTTCTTTCGGCGACTATTTTAAAGCTGAAGCTATTCAATTCGCTTGGGATTTAGTGACTGGCGCTAAAGAACAAGGTAGTTACGGGTTTCCTAAAGACAAAATTTGGGTGACCATTCACGATGATGATGATGAAGCCTTCGACTTTTGGCGTAATATCGCTGGTTTGGAAGCTGAACGTATTCAAAGGCGAGGCAACAAAGACAATTTTTGGTCAACTGGAGCTGCTGGACCGGGAGGGCCTTGTTCGGAAATTTATGTTGACCGCGGTCCTGACTACGGCCAAGACGGCGGACCCATTGTGGATGAAGATCGGTTTTTAGAAATCTGGAACTTAGTTTTTATGCAGTATGCTATCGACGATGTTAAATCCAAAGAGGACTTTCATATCGTCGGACCTTTGAAATCTAAGAACATTGATACAGGTATGGGGCTGGAACGAACTGCCGCTTTATTGCAAAACAAAGACAACGTTTATGAAATCGACGAAATTTATCCAGTGATTGCTAAGGCTACCGAATTGACTGGCAAAACTTATGGGCAAGTTCATAATGACGACGTGCAATTTCGGATTTTAGCGGATCACGTGCGTTCAGCGATTATGATCATTTCCGATGGAGTTAAACCTTCTAACGAAGGTCGAGGATATGTTTTGCGTCGTCTTTTGCGCCGTAGCGTTCGGGCTATGAAATTGTTAGGCTACGATCATCCCAGCTTCAACGAATTATTCGCAGCCTCTAAAGAATGTATGGGTCGGAGTTATCCTGAAGTGATTACTGATTATGAGCGGATTTCTCAAGTGGCTTTTACTGAAGAGGACAAATTTCTCAAAACGCTTACTTCGGGAATCAGCTATTTCGATTTGGCGCTGAAGAAAAACGCTGAAAGTGGCTCTAAAGTAATTTCCGGCGCGGATGCTTTTCGTTTGCACGATACCCACGGCTTCCCGATTGAATTGACCTTGGAAATGGCCAACGAAAAAGGTCTGTCAGTCGACGAAACTGCGTTTAGGTCTTTAATGCAAGAACAAAAAGATCGGGCACGTCAAGATGCTCTTAAAAAACGCGGAGCCGACATTGATCTTTCAGCTTATGATGAAGTAAAAAAACAATTGACCGAAGAGCCGATTTTCCAAGGTTATGATCGTTATTCAGATTATGTGGAG
The DNA here is from genome assembly GCA_031281695.1 of Candidatus Servula neotermitis. GTDB lineage: Bacteria > Actinomycetota > Actinomycetes > Actinomycetales > Bifidobacteriaceae > Servula > Servula neotermitis. The sequence goes on along the minus strand of JAITFB010000049.1, from coordinate 2,730 downwards.
GTGGTGGCGCTGATTAATCAAAAAGGTCCTCAAGTTTCCATTCAAGCTCCAGCCACTTTCGAATTCGTGACTAATCAGACGCCATTTTATCCGCAAGGTGGGGGACAGTTGCCTGACGAAGGAACTTTGCGTTTGGATAATGGCTCAACTATTACTATTACCGACGTTCAAAAACCCATCGCTGGGTTGATTGTGCATCGCGCTCAAATTTCCGACGGCTCCATTACGGTAGGGGATCGAGGTTACGCTGAAATTGATGTGGGGCGCAGAGAGGCAATCGCTCGCGCACATTCTGCCACTCATATGGTTCATAAAGCTTTGCAAGAAGAGTTGGGCTCCGGTTCAACTCAGGCTGGCTCCGAAGATGCGCCGGATCGTCTGCGTTTCGATATCCATACGCCCAAAGCCATTTCTGATGAATCGATTTATCGAGTTGAACAAAGAGTCAACGACCTGTTGAAAGAAAACTTGGAGGTGACTGATGAACAAATGTCGCTCACACGCGCGAGAGAAATTGGCGCTATGGCCTTGTTCGGCGAAAAATACGGCGACATTGTGCGAGTGGTTCGTATCGGCGGCGATTGGTCTAAAGAACTTTGCATTGGAACGCACGTGAAAATGTCTGGACAATTAGGCACGGTTTCGATTATTTCGGAAGAGTCAATTGGTTCTGGCGTTCGCAGAATCGATGCTCTAGTTTCCACCAACGCTTTGAAATATCAAAACCGGGAGCGGGTGATATTAAACCAGTTGAACGGCTTGCTCAAGACTCCACCGGATCAGTTGTATCCCAAAATTGAATCTTTGCTGGATAAAGTCAAAGTAATGGAAAAACGCCTTGAACAATTAGACCATCAACAATTATTCGATCGAACTCCGGAATTGTTACAAGCTCAAATTAAAGTCGGTGGTTATACTTTAGTCGCTCAAGATTTGGGTCCGGTTTCGAATTCCAATTTGTTGCGCGAACTGGCTAATCAACTTTTGCGTAAGCTGCCAGCTGAACACTCCATAGTGGTGTTATTTGCTCAGTCTGAAACCTCAGTCGTAGCAGTGATCGCCTCTAATTTACCAGCTAACAGTGAAACTGATGCCTTACAAATTGCTAAAATCATCGGGCCCATTATCGGCGGAGGAGGTGGTGGCAAACCAAATTTGGCTCAAGCTGGTGGGACCAAAGCCGACCAAATCCCCGCTGCCGTAACAGCAGTGCGCGAAAAGTTGCAGCGTGGGTAACTTTTTGGTAGAGTACAGCGCACTGAAAAGAGTGATGTTCGAATTGTGAATGCAACCTCACGCATCTGCATCGTATTTTGTACTTTCTCAACTTTTCAATGCGACCAATTATGAAGTGTGATTTTGAGACTCCTAGCGCTTCAATCTTTCCCGATGTTAGTGGTCCAGCTTTAGCCATCGATTTTGGAACCAAGCGAATTGGGCTGGCAGTTTCTAATCCGGAAAGGACTATCGCTTTGCCTTTACCAGCGGTCAAAAATGATGCGCAGGCGCTGGAACAAATTCGAGACATTTGTCGAGTCAAGCAAGTCACGCAAGTGTATTTGGGCGCTCCTAAACATTTGAGTGGAGAGGTTTCGGCTATGCAAAAACAGGCCGAACGGTTCGCTAAAAAGTTGGCGATGTTGACTAATTTACCTTACTCTTGGATTGATGAACGCTTCAGTTCAGTCCAAGCTACTCAGAATTTACGCAGTTTGGGAAAAAATTCTTTACAAATAAAACCGCTGGTGGATTCGGAAGCGGCACGGATTATTCTCAACTCTGCGCTTAAAATAAATGAGTAGATATGTCAAGTGAATTGAAAACCTCTCCCAAAAAGCGCGGGACCATAGTTTTAGTCGTTTCCGCGGTTTTGTTCGTGGCGATGTTAGGCGGTGGATACTTGTTATTCAAGTATATGCCCAACATCAATGGTCAAGATTTTTTGGGCGAAGGCGAAGAAGCAGTTTCTATTACTATCCCTGAAGGAGCTTCGACCCGTTCGATTGCCGAAATCTTACAAGACAATGGTATCGTTGAATCAGCCGATTTTTTCACGCGCACTTTTGATAATAGTTACAGTGATAAACAATTGATGGCTGGAATATTTGAGATCAAAACCAAAATGAGTTCTCAAGCTGCCATCGAAGCCTTGCTGGACCCTGCGAATATCGCCTCGTTTAAGTTCACTGTACCGGAAGGTAAAACTGTTAAACAAGTGATTAAGATCATTGCCGAAGCCAGCGAGACTAGCGAAAAATCGGTTTCGCAAGCTATGGAAAAAGCCAAAGACACTCTCCCTAAATCGGCTGAAGGGAATTTCGAAGGTTGGCTTTTCCCTTCAACATATACTTTTCCGCGCGGACAAGATTTGACTGGATTGTTCAAGCTGTTAATTAATACTACGGTTTCGATTTTAGAAGAGCATGAAGTTCCCGAAGATCAATGGCAAGAAACTCTAATTAAAGCCTCGATTGTGCAAATGGAAGTACCGATTAAGGATTTCGGTAAAGCTGCGCGAGTCATCGAAAATCGCTTAACCACAGACGTAACTGGACACGTTTTAGGCATGGATTCAACTGTCGCTTACGGTCTCGGCATTAGCGGTTTGGATCTAACTGTCCAACAATTGGATGACCCCGAAAACCCTTACAATACTCGAGTTTTACCAGGACTTCCGCCCGGACCGATTTCTAATCCTGGCGAAGATGCGATTGCGGCTGTTCGTAATCC
>JAITFB010000031.1 GCA_031281695.1 Candidatus Servula neotermitis | reverse complement strand
TCAACGTTTCTTTTTGCGTCTTTGATTAAATTCTCCACATTATATAGAAAATACCGAATAGAATTGGGAAGTAAATAGTGATTGTTAGTAGTGTCGCGCATATAGGTCTCAAGTTTATGAGAGTTTTTGGCTGCAGTCACATCCTCTCCTTCGTCGGAATTGAAAATTTGAAAAGCGATTTGCCGAGCGTTTTCTTCAGTTGCTCGAATAACTTTTTCATGATAAATTTGCAAATCGCGATAATTGTTAGCATAAAGCTCATAATCTGATGATTTTCTGAGTTCTTCGATCCTAACTTTTAGAATGTCGGTTTCGGACGAATCAAGCAAATTTTCTGCTCGGGTTTTGGCGAAATTTTCTAAATGTTCTACATACTCTGCAAATCGGGTATATTCGACTTTCAATCCATCTTCGTCAAGGGATTGGGTTTGATTTTTGATGGCTAAAGCGAAAGGGTCTCTGTTCAAAGCTCTCTCATCGACGATTCTGACATATTCTTTAGCTAGAATAAGGTCTGGGGCTTTAATGCCTTCGGTTTCGAGCAATTCGCGATTTTGTTTTTGACTTCGTTTAAAATCGTGGTCGAAAGTCAGCCATTGGCTGGAAACGCATTCGGCCGCCCATTGTCTGGCGACTAGATCTCGAATATGTTCCCAAGGGTAATAAATTCGAGATGCACCCGCCCCAGCGTAACGATTCCTTCCGCCTGCTTCAGTTAAATCTCTGCGAGTATTATCTTCGCTGGAATTGGAACGCTTGGACATCGGACCTATTGATTGCGCATAAATACAGGTTGCGGCATGGTCTTTGTAAGATTCAAGAGATGAAGATAATTCGCCTCCATTCATATTGGTTTCATCGAATAAAAAACAAAAATCGTAAGGCAAAACGTTGATTTCAGACCTGCCGCCTGCGCCGGCACTAGGAAATTCTAAAGACAACAATTTGAATTTATCAGGAAGAGTATCTTCAGCTTTCATGATAAAAGCATCAAGTTCGCGAACTGTGGCGTAAGCATTGCAGCCTAAAGTGTTTTGTTCACGTGCAGCTGGAATGACTGAATAGAAAATATCGGGTTGGATAAAAAAGCCTCGGCAAATATTGGAAGAGCCACGATAATTTTGTTTGAGATAATTTCGTAAATAAAGCGCAACTGGGAGAATCAAGCCTGATCCCGTCCCTCCGGCCAGCGAAGATACGATGATTATTTTGAGCGCTTGTTGCTCTTGATTCGCTTCAATTTCAAAAAGTCTCCGTATTGCGTTGTGTAGCGGCTTTAAGTTCCCAGCTGATAGAGTGGTATCGAAGCCCAACCGGGAAATTGACCGAATTTGACCAGCTCCTTCGGATAAATTTTTGGTGTTCAAAGTGGTATTAATGGGAAACCAATTGTCGCGAGCATAAGAATATTGGTCCAAATATTCTCCAACTGTGTCGGTCGTCGAAGTCTGGACAATTTCAATTTGGGGAAATTGGGTTCGAATGGACTGGATGCCGTTAGTGTCAGTGTCGAAAACTACATATTGAATGCGGTTGGCTTGGCCTTGGGCTCCTTCATTGACTTTGGTAGCCACTTTTGCGATAATGTCAGCCCCGGTTCCTCCGAGACCAATTATTAATGTGGGTGCTATTTTCACTATTTTCCTTTCTATCTTTTTAAGTTGAGAGTGAATTTTTGATCTAGCGTAATCGCTGAGATATCGTTGTTAACCCCAAAACGAAAAGGGGATTTGGTGTCTTGATCGATCTTTTGACCCAACACACTTACCTTATTGTCTTGTTTGAGATTTTGGAAATGTCCTAAGTTTGTTAGTTCCAGCATCCCTCTGCGTTTGGCTTTCAAATTCATTATGGGAAAAGCTGAATATACACCCGATGGCGTGAGTTTTAGGGTTGCTCGGTCCGAAAAATAAGGCAACCAAGAAATTAAACCGTTTTTATGGAATTTACCTTGACCGCTAATCGCGCGTACACCGATTCGGGCGGGCCTTCCTACGATCGCAGGATCCTTTTTGATTCCTACGGGAAACCGGGCTTTAGCGAGGTAGCCAATGATTAAAAATGCTGCAATTAAAGCCCACCACCAATGGCTCAACCAATTCAGTGCTCTGTCGAATAGGCTTAGGTCATCAACGATAGTAACGGTCAGAGTGAAAGGACCGCCTTCAGCGTTTTTCCATAAGTAAGCATTTCCATTTTCGATTCTTTCTCCAGTGAATGTGAAAGTGATTTCGCCTGAATCAGTATCGAAAATATCTCCATCATAGGATTTAGGTAACACTACTCTAAACCCCTCTTGATCAACCAAAATTTCGCACACCACTTTTTGAGAGGTACTGCAGGATAATTCATGTCCAAGTTCGGTATTCCATTCGATTGGCTCAAACTTTCCGTCCACTTCAGACTTGTACCTTAATCTACTTCCATCGGCGGCTGTGTAGTCATTTAGCTTTGAAAGCGAATAGGTTTTAGATTCTATAACAACTGGCGGGAGTTCAGGCTCAACTGTAATACTAATTGAACGGTCAGTTTTGCCGTAGCGTCCGTAAGTTACGTTGACTTTAATTGCGGCAGCTTCGGGAGTCAAGCTAAAGCTGTCTCCGGATTTGAGGTCCTCTTTTAGGGGTTTTCCAGCTTGATCGGTAATATCTGCATCAGATTGAACATTCTCTAATAACTCTGAACTTTCCATTAAATTACACTCGCTGTCTAAAATACCGTATTTAATTTGGTATTCGTCTGAGATAATTGGTTGGTCGAGTGGAACTGCTTGACCATCTTTTTCGACCGACACATCATAAGCTAATTTGGGTTTAATGAAAGCATGCAAGTCAGCGAAATCTCCGTTAGTGATTTTGTACTGGTTTTGTTTGAGGTCGCGAAAAGCCAAAATTTGTCCAACTAATGATTGATTTACTTTTGGGGACTCGATGGTGCTAGAGCCGTTATTTACAGGTTGATTGTCTGCCCAGCTTACGCTCACTTGAGAGTTCGGATTGATTTCGGCTCCCCCAGAATTTGTAAGCTCTGGGTTAGCATTATCCCCTTGCGCAAATATTACCAACTCGCTCATTTCAATGTCTGCATTAAAACTCAAGTCAATCATTGAAATCTCAGTTCGCCCATAGATTCGGTTAGAGAAAATATTCATTTTGCTGAGCAATTCACTAGTGCCTGGGGTAGCATTTTCAGAATATAGATTAATTGATTCTTTGGGCTCGATCATGGCTTGGTTGGTGATGGATAAAAATTGCACAGAGACTTCGTCTTGAGTGAAAGATTCTAAATCTTTTTGGACATCATCATTGCTGCGGGACTCGTTTTCGCGATTTGGCTCCCCATCGAATTGACCATCGGCAATTACAATCAACCATTTTTCCTCGACGTTAGCAGCTTTCACGTCTTCAAAAGTTTTTTTTACGGACGTATACGGGGTGGCATACCCTCGCATTTGAAGTTGATGGACTTTTTCGACATTTGAACTGGCTGGATCGGAACCTCGTAAAATTAGCGCAGCGTTGGCTGAGTCGCTCCCTGATTTATGTCGGTCAAAATCAGACATTAAGTAAATATGCAATTGATCATTTTCTTCCAAGAGGGCAGCTAAGACTTCGACAGCATATTTAGCTTGACTCCAACGATCTATAGGTTGTCCTTTAGCCCAAAACATTGACCAAGAATCATCTAAGACGACTCCAATGAAGCGACTGGGAAGCTTTTCTGCGTCAGCGATATTAACGTCACAATTTTTTTCTGCTAAAGAGCGTTGAATGGGTTGAAATAAAAAATTCAGGAAAAATAATGGGAGTATTAAGATTACGTTTAAGATCTTGAAAAAACATCGCTTCATTTAACTGAAAGACCCGTTTTCCGAAATGCCTGAATTTGGCGACAATCCTCCAGTAAATCTGAAAACTCTTGGGAGGCGGGGTGTTATGGCGTGGAAACATGCTTGTACATTGAGATGTTTCGCCATTATTATTTTCAACCTGCTTGAAGGCGCGTTTGAACCGCACATAATTAAAATATTAGCTCTATTGAGGATTGTAAACCAAATTTTTTACATATCATTTACAAAAATTTATTTAAGGGCCGTCAGTCGTACCTTACATAAGTTCGCCACATTGAACGCCGACACCGCATTGGTCTCTAGACTCGCTGCAGCAGTTTCTAATCCGTTGCAATAAAATACTTTGGGAGCCAGCTGGTAGTCCGGCCAAAGATTTTTAGGTTTTAATACTGGGTAAGCGCCGTTCCAATGGTGTTCAGTTTGATCAATTCGTTTTGAGAATAACTGGTCCAGCAATGGCTCTGGTAGCGGCTGGTCGGAAAAGAATTTGTAGATTTTAGTTCCGTCCGTAGTAAATCCAGTGTGGCCAATCGATTTGTAAGCTAGTCCTTGGTTCGCCTTTACAAAAACTGAAGCTGGTGGGGTAGAGCTGTTGGAATGGAAATAATTTAAGTCCAATTCGCCAGCCACTAAGGTCACGTGCACTGGTTTATATTCGCGCTCTTGCAATTTCAGTTGGGAATTTCCTACTAAAATTTTGATTCCAGCCAACTCCAATGGCGTCGCAATCACGACTGCATCAAACTCAACTTTGCTCCCATCCTTTAACACTACTGAAGTGTCAGCCACTGCTGTAACCGCCGTATTATAGTGCACTTTCGCTTTACCAGCAGCTGCGATTTTCGCTAACACCTGCCCAAACATATTGCCGTTTCCGCCTCGGATGCCGAACAAATGTCCGCCGACTAATCCCGCACCAGCTAATCCGACTTCGCCAGCGAAAGCGTTGATGGTTTGGTTTTGCAAATACATATTTTGAATGATGGCTCCGCAGAAATTTTCAGTCAATTTGTCACTGACATGATGCTTGCGAAAGAGTTCAATCAACGAAGTTTCGGTTTCAGTTTCCAATTTCAACGATTGAATTAAATCGAACGGATTATTAAAGTCACGTTGTTGAGTCAACTCATAGACTCGTTTCCAGCGGTTGACAGCATTGACGGCGTTGGAGCGAAAATTCCAAGTTGAAAACGGTCCGTAAGATTTGATTAAGTTGCTGGCAAAACTCAGAGTCGAATTCCGCACATCTAAATAGACTTGTTTCCCGT
>JAITFB010000089.1 GCA_031281695.1 Candidatus Servula neotermitis | reverse complement strand
CCTCTCACAGATTGACTGACAATAAGCCGAAAACTGTAATACAACATCCGCTCTGCTAATCCCTCTTGGAGATAATTCTGCATTTCTAAATTAATCAATCTTCCGCTCTTGTCCTCCACAAATATGTCCATCCCGACGGTTTTTTCATCAACCGATTCCCCAACACTTTGAGAGTCAACATAACGGAGATCATCGTAGTCCTTCAATTTCCCACCGAAAATGCTGAACAACAAAGAAGCTAACAAGAATTGGTTTTTCTCAGTTCCGAACAACATCTTGAATATTAAATAATTATTGGAGTAGCAATATTTCCCATTGGTCTTGATAATCTGATCCATTTTCTTCAGGTTTTCTTTCATAAGGTATGCCTTTCTGCATTGTTTCGCAGCTCCTGCTGCGAGCTAAGTTCAGATTATCCCATGGTTTTAGGGTCTAAAATAACATTTTTATTTGTGCAAATCCCTTTTCAGGAGAAAATCACAAATAAAATAATTATTCTGAAACTAAAATATGTGTGGTTAATAAAAACAAACGTGAACAAGTTGACTGAATTGATAACGCAAAAATTGTCGAAACATTAACGAGCGCTCACTGATACGGACAGTCCCGAGTTCTGGGTGTTCCAAGTTAGTTTTTACGCAACCACTATCCTTTTAATCGAAATAATTATAAGTCAGGAAAAAATAACCCACACCAAAACTCAACTAGCGGAAGGTTGGTTATCTTCTCGGCGACGCCAAATGATGAACCACCACCAGCCTGAGCCAATAATCCGCCTAAGAGGAGGGCCCAGAGGAACCAGTAGTCGAGGAACAATCAAGAGAACAAATCTTCAGCGCCTAGTCGGCTCCTAGGCCGTTAGAAATAGCGTAAATTCCACCGCGTAGAGGACCGCAGCGCACAATTACTTGAGGTTTGTATTCATCGTCCCAAGCTAAATAATTCAAAGGGTCAGATTTTGGCGTGTATTGCGAAGGGGAAGACAAAATTCTATCCGATTTATCAGCTAAGTACGCCAATAAACATGACCCTGAGCGTGTGTTGTATCTTTTATCAGCCAGTGGAATCCGGCCCATCAACAGAAAAAGAAATCAAAACATCAACTGCTAACCTATATTAAAAACAACGCAGAACTGATTGAAAATCATCAAATCGTTGACATTCATAGGTCTGGTCAAATTGAAAAAGGGGTTGACCTTACCGTTTCACGACGTTTAAAACTTAGAGGCATGGGCTGGATCGAATTGAGCTCATCCAGCATCCTCAAATTTCGTGTTTTAAAATATAACAAAACGTGGAGTAATTATTGAGACAAAAGAAAAGGTTTAAAATTATGTGCGTAAGATTATTTATAGGGAGAATCGAAATCCCACACGAATTTACATGCAACCATTCTTCGCGATTTTTTCATTACTATAAGCGATATTCCGAGTTTCATCTAATTCAACAGTATTTTTCGGTGGTATATTTATCGACAGATCCAACATTTTAATGATTTTTTTTGCGTTTTAACTTGACATTTATCCAAAATATCTGTAAACTTGATAGTAAGACACTCAAGTTTTGAAACGAAAGGAATAATTATGAGTAAAGCTGTAGGAATCGACTTAGGTACGACCAATTCCTGCGTGGCGGTATTGGAAGCCGGGGAACCGACTGTCATTCCCAACGCGGAGGGTCAACGTACCACCCCATCGGTGGTCGCTTTCACCAACAATGACGAAGTTTTGGTGGGCGAAATGGCCAAACGACAAGCCGTAACCAATGTCGACAAAACTATTTCCAGCGTAAAGCGCCACATGGGAACCGATTGGACTGTGGAAATCGATGACAAAAAATATACTGCTCCGGAAATCTCGGCGCGGATTTTAGGCAAATTGAAAACTGACGCCGAAGCTTATTTAGGCGAGCCGGTCAAAGATGCGGTCATTACGGTCCCAGCCTATTTTAATGATGCGCAACGTCAAGCTACTAAAGACGCTGGCACCATCGCTGGATTAAATGTGTTGCGAATTATTAATGAACCGACTGCTGCAGCGCTAGCTTATGGGCTGGACAAAGGCAAAGAAGACGAATTAATTTTGGTCTTTGATTTGGGCGGTGGAACTTTTGATGTTTCTTTATTGGAAGTCGGCAAAGACGCTGAAGACGGATTTTCCACCATTCAAGTTAAAGCCACTTCCGGCGACAATCATTTAGGCGGCGACGACTGGGATCAACGGATTGTGGAGTGGTTGATTGGCCAAGTCAAATCCAAGTCTGGCGTAGATTTATCCAAAGATAAAATCGCTATGCAACGCTTGACCGAAGCGGCCGAACAAGCCAAAAAAGAATTATCTCAGGCGACATCGACCAACATCGCAATGCAATATGTATCCATGACGCCTGAAGGTCCAGTGCATTTGGACGAAAAGCTGACTCGCGCTAAATTTGAGGAATTGACTTCCGATTTGTTAGAACGAGTAAAGGCTCCTTTCCACCAAGTGATTACGGATGCTGGCGTTTCAGTGGCCGATATTAATCACGTAGTTTTGGTCGGCGGATCCACTCGGATGCCGCAAGTAACCGCGGTCGTAAAAGAATTGACCGGAGGAAAAGATCCCAATAAAGGCGTGAATCCTGACGAGGTAGTGGCGGTCGGCGCGGCTATTCAAGCCGGAGTTTTGCAAGGCGATCGTTCGGACGTTTTGTTGATTGACGTGACGCCTTTGTCTCTAGGCATCGAAACCAAAGGCGGCGTAATGACTAAGCTGATTGAGCGCAATACTGCCATCCCAACTAAGCGTAGCGAAGTATTCTCCACCGCTGAGGATAATCAACCAGGGGTCTTGATTCAGGTTTATCAAGGCGAACGCGAATTTGCCCGCGACAATAAACCTTTGGGCACTTTCGAATTGACTGGTATTGCTCCAGCTCCGCGCGGAATTCCTCAAATCGAAGTCACTTTCGACATTGACGCTAACGGAATTGTGCACGTTTCGGCTAAAGATAAAGGCACTGGCAAAGAACAATCCATGACTATTACTGGCGGCTCCGGAATTGCTAAAGACGAAATCGATCGCATGGTCCAAGAAGCTCAAAAACACGCTGATGAGGACAAAAAACGCCGCGAGTTGACTGACGCTAAAAATATGGCCGAGTCGATCATTTATCAGACTGAAAAAGTTTTGACTGATAATAAAGACAAGCTGACTGATGCGGACCGCGACCCAGTTCAAGCCGACATTGATGCTCTCAAGAAAGCTATGGAAGGCGAGGATTTGGCAGCGATTCAATCTGCGCAGAATCAATTGGCGCAATCGTCTCAAAGTTTAGGCGAAAAGATTTACCAGCAAGCTCCAGCGGCTGATCCAACTGCTGCCGGTGCTGAGAGTGAATCCAGCGAAGCTAAAGCCGACGATTCTGAAGATGTTGTAGACGCGGAGGTGGTCGAGGACGATGACGCCGAAAGCAAATAATCCTGAAGATTTAGCTGCACCGGATTTTTCTGGTGCAGCTGATTCGTCGGCTCAAAGCGATCATTTTGCGCAGTCATCCTCGGCTGATGCTGCTGACACCACGTCAAATAATTCCCCTGCTGACTCTGACCCAACGGCTGAGACACAAACTGCTGATCCAGTTGCTGCGACTGATAATGCTGC
>JAITFB010000033.1 GCA_031281695.1 Candidatus Servula neotermitis | reverse complement strand
CGGCCGGATCGGCTTGGTTGGCGATGGCTTTGAGAGCGGTGGTAAATTGATACTCGACTTTAGTTGCGCGGTCTCCGGAGATGTAGGCCATGACAGTTTTTTCGAAGCCGAGTTTTTCGTAATAGCCATAATACGCATCGTTGACCCGTTGTTTGGCCTGGTCGGGATCGTTGTTTTGATAGGCCGATACGGCTTGCTCGAGCTCATTTTGCATATCGTCCACGATAGCGTTCCAATTGGCGTATTCGGCGGTTTCGGCGTTTGCGGCGGTTAAAAAGGGCGTAAAAATGAGAGTCATCAACGCGACAAGAGTTATTAGCCCTAGCAGTGTCCTACGGATTTTGGGTTCCTTTCTAATGATTCCAATTTGAGAAACCGCATCTGCCCGAGGTGCATCGCAGTTTTGCATCGTCTCCTAAAAGCGACAAAATTTAAGACTGACTTAAAACCAGCATATTACACTACAAACCGTTCACAAAGAAAAAAAACAAAAAACTAATTTTTTTTGTCGAAAAATATCAGAGTAAAAATTGAAGATATGTAGATAAAGCTGTCATCATTAGGAACTTTAGTTGCAGTTCGTAGTTTCGGATTGCTAAACCTGGATGATGTTAGTCGTATAACGATATGGAGTGAGCGAAGGAACTTCAGTTCGATAAGCGAAAGCAAACTCAAAAGCGGGTTGTCATGATCTAACCAAGATATTATTTAGAAGTAAGAGCGTTCTGAACTGCTTCGACGAATTGGTTGTAGGCAATGGTCGCCCCAGTAATAGCATCGACCTCTTGTAAATTTTTTAGGTCTTGATATTGTTTAGCATAGGTTTCCATGGCTTGTACCGCAAGTTGAGCCTTTTCATAGTAATCAGAATTAGAAATTTCGCCGTCGATTTTGCCATAATCCTGGGCTTTAATTGTGCCGTCGGCCTGAATAGTTACAAAGTTGCATTCGGATAGCTGATTATTTTGGAAGACTAAGGTGACTTCGGCATAGGCGCCTGTATCGTCGGGACTGCTTTTTCCGATATAAGTTCCATCAGGCAAAGCCGTCGGTAAATCATTGGGAATAGCGACTTTTCCGGAGCATCCCATTAATGCCATAACTCCTAATGTGCTGAAAAGTGTTTTTGTGATTAGGCTCGGTTTCACGATTTTAGTTTAGAGTCAGATTTTGTAAATGTTAACCAAAGGCGCATGGTCGGAAAAACGGGTCAGGAAACTGGTTTGTTTGTGAACATCGGAACTGATGACTGATTGAGCCAATGCAGCATCAACGAATTGGTAGTCAATTCTCCAACCAGCATCGTTATCGAAAGCGTGGCCCATATTAGTCCACCAAGTGTAACGAGAGGTTTGAGGCCCCCAAAGTTCTCGAGAAACGTCATGCATATCGAGAAAACCTTGGTCAAATTGTTCGACCTGCGGAGGGTGGTAATCAAAGTCAGGGTTATAACTGTAGGTTTTTTTAATCTGTTCCAAATCAGATTCATGCAACAGCAAATCTAACCAAGCTCTTTCCTCGGGGAGGAATCCAGCTTTGGTTTTGTTCCCTTTGAAATTTTTTAGGTCAAGGTCATGGTGAGCAATATTGATATCTCCCATAACAATTAAATGTTTACGAGTTTTTAAGAGTTCGCGGATTCTCGCAAAGCTGGCATCCATAAAAAAATGTTTGGAGTTCATAGAATGTTCGCTTTTGTTTCGGTCAATTAGAACTCGGTCGCGCGACATGGAGGTGGGGGATTCAGCGTGGTGGAAATAAGCTGAAACAACTGTGACCTCATTGCTTAATTCTGCTTCTAACCAACGTCCGCTAAAAGAGTATTTTTGAGAATTTGGATGGCTCTCTAAAGGAGTTTCAATTGCTGATACTGTTATTGTTTCGGGATTGATCCATAATCCAACTCCTGCGTGGCCCTTTCGAAATTGGTCCTCTTGTAAAAAGAAGTCGTCTGGATTAATTTCCAGCAATTTTAGCGGTTCCAGCATTTGATCGGCATTAACTTTGGTTTCTTGAAAAGCTATTACATCCACCCCCGACTGTCTGATTTGGGCAAACCACTCTTGTAATCCGTGTCCAGTTCGCGGGCCTTTGCCGGTAATAGTGGCGCCGCGTAATCCAGCAACATTAATCGTGGCTACAGTGAACACGATGCTAGTTTAGCTTCTCTCGAGCTTAAACAAGTTTCTAATTAATCATTAACAATTAACAATGAAGTGAGAATTTTAGGACTTGACCTAGGCTAGCCACTCAACAAAATTCGATGCTATTGGAAGATAGACATTCACGTAATACATGCTTTGTCGTTTGATTTCCGTAGCGGAACAATTGGTACAAATTTATTAGTATGTCGTACTTGCGATGAACTTCCATTAACACTTGGACTTGCTCCTGCGACAAATCATTTAAATAATAGCTTACCTCATAGTTCATTCTTAGGTCCTGGTTAGGAAAGGTTGGAATGACTACAAGAGTAATCTCGCTATACGAAGATTCAGACAATTCTAAGTTTCCGTTGTCCCAAGCGTCGACCGTAATGCTTTCGTATTTAGGATCTAAGCTGGTAAAACTTTGATTAATTTGAGGGACTTCAGACAAGTTTGGCGATTCATTTCGATTTGTTGAGCGCTCTTATTGTAGCAATTTAATCTTAAGTACGCACAGTTAAGGGGGTGACAAAATCGCTTTCCGTTTACATTAGCGCACCGATTGCTATCAATTTGGGCCAAACTGTTTGAAAAATCACCTTCAAATAATACACATAGGATCATCTTTCCAGTTAACTCAACCAAAATATCCCAGCAACATTAAGATTGTGCGACAGTTTGTGTATTGTTCTAAAGTTTATAGGATTGGAATAATTATAATAAATTCAAAACTTCATCCGCGATAGAAACAACGCGCGAATCATGCGAAACAATAATTACTGTCTTGTCCTTAGAGGCTTCTTCATTCAAAGTGGCCAAAATTATATCAGCGTTATAAGAATCAAGGTTTCCAGTTGGTTCATCCGCTAGAATTATGGATGGATCATTCATTAAAGCTCTTGCAAGGGCAACTCGACTGGCTTCCCCTCCCGAAATTTTTAAGGTCCGAGTATTGAGTTCAACTTCCACTTTGAGACGTTTCAAAAGTTCAATTGCTCTCTCAAAATTTCGTTCTTGTATTTCTTGATACGATTTTATTACACTGTGGCTATTGTTGATAGTTTTAGAACTGACGATATCTGTTGCGTTTTCTAGAGGAGAAATTGTTTTGGTGTTTTCAACCTGATAAGTATAATTACCGTCGTGTTCTTTGTTTATTTTTCTATTTGATTCAACTCTATACAAAGTCGGTTCAAGAACGCTTTCGATAACTGTTCGATAAGGATCTAAGATTGCATCTTGAAAAGCAAACCCAATCTTGTTAGAACGGATCAAAGATTTTTGAGAGTCATCATATTCCGTGGTTTCTTGATTATCAATTAGAATTGACCCTGAATTTGGCTTTAAAAATAAGCCTAACAAAAACAACAAGGTCGATTTCCCTCGTCCAGATTCTCCTGTCACAACAGTTATTTTTCCTTTGGGGAAAGCAAAATTCAAATTTTCAATTATAGTCGGACTATCTTGCGTATAACTAAAATTAAGGTCAGACACAACCACGCTGCTCCTGTTTCCAGCACTCTCACTCCATTCTAGACCATCACTATCTCCCGCACTGTTATTGTTTCGAGTCCTGTTACTGGTCCTCATACCATCACTGCCTGATATATTGTTACTAGTATATTGCCCAAAAGAATCAGAGGTAAACCTATCCATATTAATCATCTAGGGTGTCCGAATCGCTCGAAGTGGATCTCGATTGATTATAATTAAACTTGGCAAAAGAGAACCAAGGGAGCCGATTATTAAAACAAATATGATTACGGCGACTAAAAAGTTTATTGGAATTGATAAATAGTAGAAATACAAATAGAAAATCGATACTACTCCACCAATTGTCGCCCCGACAGTCGAAACCAGAGCGCCTCGAAATATCATCAATAACGAAATATAAATTTTCGTTGCTCCCAAGGCGCGGCGCCGACCAATATCTTTTTGATTTAAAAACGCATCGATCAAAGTTGCGACAGTTATGAGAACTATCCCGAGAAAAAGGACCAGAATCAAAATATAGTTCGCAAAAGATCCAAGATTATTTTCAATTGTATTTTGGAGAGAAGCCAACGACTTTGAAAGAATTTTTATATCCTCTCTCCCAAACGGCGAAATCATATTCAAAATTAAAGTTTGCGTAGTCGGAAGTTCATTATACTCTTTTACTTTTGAGTAAAAATAAGGCATCGGAGTAGTTGACGATTCATAAATTAAAGCAAAGTTTTTAAAGTCAAGATACGCTTCATCGCTTTTAAAAATTCCAACCACATTCCAACTCTGGTTACTGCTTGAAATCTCGCCAGTTGGACCAACCAATTTAAATCCGTGAGCAGCATTTTCCGAAATTATTGCTTCGCCAGCTTTAGGCATACGTCCGGCGACTAATTGTACTACTTTCGAAATATCACCTCTAAAACTTTTAGCTGGAAATAAATTGATTTCATCTTTCGTTAAAGAATTGAAAACATCAAAAACTGTCGATGTCTCGAAAGAATATTCAATATTATCGAATGCTTCAACAAAGTTCAAGGTTTCCTGATCGAAATAACCAATATCGGAATCATCCAGAAATTGAATGGTTTTTGCGCCATTTGTATCCATAAAATCACGAATGTTTTGAATACTGGCTTGGCTCTCTCCGAAAACCAAAACGATTGAAAGAGTCATTAGAAATGAAATCGAAGCAATTGCAATAGTCGCGCCAATATGACGTTTAGTGACTAACCAAATTTCCGAAAAAAGTTTACGTGCCATAATTAATAAAACGATTGCACTTGGTCTCAATATTCTCGGCTGTCATAAGCGCTGTTCGTGTGACAACAGTTGGTGTTGGAACAATTTCTGACAAAACGATTAACGGTTGCATGGTTACTCAGGAACTAGAATTGGTTTCGTTCGAAGTGATGAGAACTTTATCGCCTTCATTTAAACCTTTTACAACGCTCATTCCTTGCGAAGTTACTTCAACTTCAATCTCTGTTTTTTCCTTTTCAGGATTTAAAACATATAGCGTTCCATCTGTATCCGTATAAATTGCTGAACTTGGAACAATTAAACCGGAAACTTTCGGGGCGAGTAAAATTTCAACTTCGACCATAACATTATCCAGACCTTCGAATATATCGCAATCACCTCCGCAAATTTGGGATTTCCCATCGCTTGAAACTATTTCAATATTATACACATCGCTCGACCATTGACCATCTTCTTGAGTTTGAGGCAGAACGGATCCAATTTTCGCAGACCAAGTTTTGCCTGAATAAGTAACGATGGCGTCAGCGCCGCTCGGAGCTTCTGTAAGTTGCTTGGTTGATAGTTGCAAAATAAATTTAAAATCTCCATCGGCCGAACTTATAACCCCAGTTCCGTTATAAGCCAGGGATCCAACCTTTATATTGTTATCAAGGCTAACTTGCATTGGTAATTTCGGAACAAAAACAATTTGGCCCAATCGAACTTCATCGGTGATATTCGGCGTGTTCACCGATGATTGTAAATTTCTCCATCCATCGACCATTCTTTGATCAAAATTTCCAGCAAAATTTCCATCAACCGATTTTTTATCTTTAAGCATACGAAATAATTGCTCAACATCGTCACCCTTGTCTCCGAGCGACAAAGTTCTATATGAGGGCAATGATCCGACTCCAACGAACACTGGTGTTTCGTTCACTTTATAAAGTATATCTCCGTTTTTGAAAACTCCTGTTACTTCTGAATCCGAAGACCCGCTCGAAACATAAGTATAAACTCCATCTAATAAATTAGGCGTTGTAACCCTATTCGCTCTCGTCCCTTGAACCATAAAAGTTGAACTTTTCCCAAGCTGTCCTTTTACAACTTCGACAACAGTTTCATTTGAAAATTCGCTTTCTAATTGAACCGTGTTTGAAGAAATCGTCGAACCAGCCCAAAACCCTCCTACGAAAATTAGTGAAGCTGAAAGGATGACAATTAAGGATTTTTTAACCAACCTCCAATTTACTTTACTCAAGTGTGGCTGGTTCTGCGTTTTTTTCATAATATTATTTTCTAATCATAACCTTTATTTGAATGTTATGGAGATGGAACGCTATCTGGTCGGAAATCTTTGGGCCAATACGGACATTCTGTTTGGGCCAATTTCAAATCAGAAACATTATTATTTAAGCGATCAAATGGGCTCCAAAAAGTGTAAGTAAAATAATAATCATTGACAAATTTTTCTAAAGTCGGAGGGGGGTCAGTAGTATATCCAAGTCGCTCAACACATTCAACCACTTCATCGACGAAATAATGATAAAGTTGTTCGATTCGTACTCTCGGTATATCCCCGCTCGTTCTTGGGTCAAGCGAATACATTGACTCACATTCGTACCAAGCACGCATATTATCATAAGTTGTAGAATCGTTAGGCGGATTTCTTGATAAAATAACTCCTCCAGTAGGATCAACTTCATACCAAGGCTGTCCCTTAGTCGCTAAACAATCAACAATGACTTGATCGTATTCATAAGCCGTTGTAAACCTAATAAGTTCGACTGAAACTGTGCTAGCGTCAAATTCCTTTAATGCCTCTAGCCCCCGATCTCTTTGATACTCGTCATACAAAGTGGCCGATCTAATATATAGCATCTCCGACATACTCATATCAGTCGGCCAATCAACCCCAACTTCCGAAACCGGATTTCCGTTGATTAATTGAGCATTTTTTTCGCTATTCGAACATCCATTCGTAACAATCAGTACCGAGCAAACTAGAATAATACTAATTGACCTCTTGAAACGGAACAAAGTTTTCCTTTCCTTTGCATTGACACATTTGTCAAACGAAACTTATTGTAGATATAGCTTATCAAGATTTAAACAATTGTGCACAAAAAATACAATCCTAAAACTCAGGAAGCTCTGGCCAAAAGTCGGCGGGAAGCGCAGGGCATCGATCATAAACTTTCCTAAGTTTTGCGTAATGTTCTTTTTCAACCTTCTCAGAATCAGTTGAGTTGTTTAAATCGTTCAGCATTTGTCCTTGTAGAAAATTTTCAACTTCTGCCATTGGGTCAAAGCCGGGATAATCGTCGCTCAAATCGACCGCATTATAAGATGCTTCTAAATATTGCTCAAGAGTTGGAGGGTTAGAAACAACATATCCCAAGTTTTCTAAACATGGTTTTAATCCATTAACTTGATAATAATACAATTGTTCGGCCCGAACCCTTGGTAAATATTGAGTGCCATTAAAAAGGGGATATTTCATTTGGCACTTATACATAGCAAAATCACCACCATTAGACCCGTTATAACTTAAGTGATGATATCCATCGCCTGAAGTCACCGTAAAACCAGCGTCATCCATACATTCAATAATTGTATTTATCCATTCTTCACCTCCAGTCATTACCTTTACTGGTTTTATGCTTGGTAAAGGATTGGGAAGCGTCGTTACATTATCTCC
>JAITFB010000084.1 GCA_031281695.1 Candidatus Servula neotermitis | reverse complement strand
AGCAGCAGTAGTCAACCTAAACCCCAGCCTTCGAAATCCACAGCGCCCAAGCCTCAACCCAGCTCAGGCGGATCCGGATCGTCCAGTTTCGACGATTGTGCGACTAACCCTAAGTGCTATCACTACGCTGATTCCAGTGTCACTCGTTGGTCTAAACGTTCAGCTTCTCCCAACCCAGACACCATATTTGATGACTACGATTATTCTATAGTCCAGGCGGTCTATTCTAACGATGATTCTGCTTCAGACACCCCTGACAATTCGCTCACTACTTATTTATGGCTCGGAGGGTCAGTCCTCGCGGTTGCTGGCGGTTTAGTCTTGGGTGCGATACGTCCTTGGTCACGGCGTAAGCTGGAGAAATTAAGCTAAGTTTCTCTGCGTTTATCCCATTACCAAAAGGCTCAAAACTTAAACATCACGTTTTGCATTTACTTAACATTTTTAAAAATAGCCACCCTCATTTCTCACGCAATGTTGGTTTTTTTGAAAAAAAATCATCATTAGGTAACTAAGCTACTTAACTTTTTTTTACAATATGTTAAGTAGCGTTTTGATCCAAAATTATAAATAACGTTTTAACTTCATTATAAATAATGCAAAATTGCATACGTCCATTTACCACGGTTTTTACGATGTTTTTTCGAAATCGATTATAAATAATCACTTGACTCAAATAAAATAATAGTATTATGTCCATTACAATTCCAACGCCGAAACCGCGGTCTGAATTAATGGATAATATCATCAAATTAGAGCGGTTTCGCAATCGCCCTTTGACGTTCACTGCCAACCAATGGGATTTTTTGCAACTGAAATCAATATTCCATTTAGTCGAGGCTGTTGCGTCTGCGCGAATTGAGGGTAACCATACGACAATCATTGAATACATTCAAAGTAGTTTGGATCCTGAACCGATTATGGACGAGCGGTTTGTGGAAATTCAAAATTTGCTAAGGACCTTAGAGTTTATTGATGATACGATTAATGAAACGGAGATTAATGGCCAGTATTTACGAGAAATCCAAAGTATAGTAGTCGAAGATTTGTCAGACGAAGGCGATCGCAATGCAGGGGCGTATCGCGATCACCCGATCAAGATCTCTCACTCTAAACACCAGCCACCGTATCCGGCTGACATTCGAGATCAAATGGATGAGTTGATCGATTTTATTAATGCCCCTCGTATTCATGAGTATGAGGACTTATTGAAAGTCGCTATAACACATCACAGGTTTGTTTGGATACATCCATTTGGAAACGGCAATGGCCGAACTGTGCGGATGCTTACTTATGCGATGTTGTGCAAACAGCAATTTACTTCTTCGGATGAGTTTCGTCTTTTTAATCCTACGGCAGTTTTTTCGAGTAATCGCAATCGGTATTACGATATGTTGGAGTTAGCTGATGATTTGAAAAATCCACATATTTTGTCGTGGTGCGATTATTTTATTGCTTCTTTGCTTTCCGAACTTGAAAAATCAAATTTATTGTCTCAGAGAAATTTTATCAAAGATAATTTAATTTTGCCCGCTATCAACCAAGCACAAACACATAATCTTGTCGGTGCTCAAGATGCCGAGATTTTGAAGTTAGTGGTTCAACTAGGTGCTGCCAAAGCTAAGGACATCGCGACGACTTGGAGAAAACCAGTCGGATCAGTAAATGTGTCCAAACGCATTGCCAGCCTAAAGCAAAGGAAATTGCTTGAGACCACCGTTCCAAGTGGGCGCGAGTATCATTTGCGTTACACCGGAAATATTTTGACTTATTACATTATGAGTCAAATGAACGCGCATAATCTTTTGCCAATTCCGATCGATGCCTAATGCTTCGGCGGTAAAGACTCCTGAAGATGTTAATAAGTGACTTTAAGCCAAACTAACAAATAAAAAAGTTGCTTGACAACGGGGGAAATGGGTGGTAATCTTCAGGGGAGGAATGGGGCGGGTGGGCCGAAACATTTTTTTAAATTTTTTTTCTGACGTAAGCTTAAAAAATATGAAAACAGGTCATAAGTGTTTATCCACTCTGATAGCGCTCACCACTACTTTGGTGTTGGCGTTTGCATTAGTTAGTTCGCCAACAGTTTCGTTGGCTAGCCAATTTCCTTCAATTCAAACCGATTATCAGTATTCAGCCGCTTCAAGCGATGACGGCGATGACCCTAATAATCCACTCTGGCAGAGGATGCTTTTTGGAGGTATTGGTTTAGTTATTGGTCAAATTATAATTTTTGGCGTAATTCGTCCTATGAAGCGTCGTAAACAACAGAAGTTGGAACAAGAAGGAAAAGCTACTCCACTGAGTTAATCTCTAGCTTTGACTTTCCTAAATGTTCATAAGTCTTTTTGGGAGAAATGCACAAATAAAAAAACTGTCCAAGAAGTCCAAAATCGGGGGTAAGCTCTAGGGGTGGGAGGTTGTGGAGGGGTAGGTGGGCCGCAACGTTTTTATCTCGCTCAAAATTTTTTTCTTAGTTTAAAATAGTATTATGTCTTCTGTACTTACCCGTAACAAATATTTCTTTGGGCTGGGGACTATCGGACGCGATATGTTCTACACCATGGAGAGTATGTTCTTGGTTTTTTATCTGACCGATATTCTCAATCTGGACGATGCCACTATGTATTTAGCGACCATTGTCCTGACTGTTTTGCGGATTTTCGATGCATTCAACGATCCGATCGTCGGAATGTTGGTGGACAATACGCGGACTCGCTGGGGAAAATTCAAACCGCCTATGTTGATCGGCGCTATAATTGGTGGACTGCTTCTAATTCTGATGTTTAGCGATTTTGGGCTGAAAGGAGTGCCTTATGTGGTGGTTTTGGGCATTATTTATTTGGGCTGGGACATTTTTTATGGCGTAAATGATATTTCTTATTGGTCAATGTTGCCGTCTTTAACCACCGACCAAAAACAACGGGAAAAGATTGGGGCGTTCGCGCGGATTTGCGCCAACGTGGGCTTGTTCGCAGTCGTTGTAGCGATTATGCCGGTCACTGAGATGCTGACCAACGCTTTAGGGAACGCTCAAACGGCGTGGTTAGTTTTTAGTATTATTGTGGTCGCGCTGATGTTAGGGTTTTTGTGCTTCACTTTGTTCGGAGTTCGGGAATCGCGCAACGTTTTCAAAGTTGAGCAGCCCACCAAATTACGTGAAATGTTTCAGGTCTTGGTTCGCAACGATCAACTGATGTGGGTAGCGTTAGCTATGGCAATTTTTATGATTGGTTATACCACCACTACGGGATTCGGCACCTACTTTTTCAAATATGCTTACGGAGATGAGAACCAATACTCCGTTTTCGCATTAGTTTTAGGCGTGTCGCAGATTGCGGCCATGTTAGTGTTTCCTTTATTGCGCAAAAAGTTTTCACGACGGGGACTTTATACTCTAGCGACTGTTTTAGTCTTGCTCGGTTATTCGTTCTTTTTCTTTGCGCCGATGGATATGTTGATGTTGGCCCCCTGCGCGATTTTGATTTTCGTAGGTGAAGCTTTTATTCAGATTTTGATGTTGATGTTTTTGGCTGATTCGATTGAATACGGTCAATGGAAGTTGGGCAAGCGCAATGAAAGCATTACATTCTCAGTCCAGCCTTTTGTCAACAAAATCGGCGCAGCTATTTCTAATGGAATCGTAGGCATTACGGTGGTAATGGTGGGAATCAACAGCGCCAACAGCGCCGCTGATGTGACGGCTGAAGGAATTCTAGGCATGAAAGCTATGATGATGTTAGTACCTATGGCGTTAATTATTGTGGGATATTTTATCTATCGGTTCAAATTTAAAATTGATGATAAATTGTTTGCTGAAATTCTATCCGACTTGAAAACTCGCGGCGACATACGGAGTTAACAGTTAATAATTAATAATTAACAATGGGCCGGGAGGTTGTTGTAGCGAAGGAGCTTCCGCTGAAAGTGTTCGAGTATTTCGTAGAAGCGGCATCCGTGTATCCACCCTTTAGTTGTCAGTTATTGGCATCCAGATGACATTCAGGATTTTTGCTGTTAGGGCGCGAGCACCTGCACTGAAACTAATGTCTGGGATTGTTAATTATTAACTATTAATTACCCTCCCGCCCACGGCTCTTTCACTTCCGGCAATCCCACGCAACTAATTCCTAGCTCCTAATTCCTAACCCCTCGCTCCTAATTCCTCGTAAACTAATACTATGCCTGAACTGCCGGAAGTCGAAACTATACGCCGAGGTTTAGAGGAGCTGGTGGTGGGGGCTAAAATTGAGGCTGTGAAAATTTTGGTAGCTAAATCATATCGAGGCACGCATCAGGATTTGAACCAATATATGATTGGCGCACGCATCAGTCAGATCAGACGTTTTGGCAAGTTGTTAGTATTCGACTTGGACAATGGCCATTCATTTTTGGTGCATTTGGCTATGACTGGGCAGTTGGTTTTTCGCAGCTTGGACAGCTCTCGCGATTTTGGCGGCGGACACCCGAGCGACTCTTTTGTCCACAGGCTGCCGGACAGTTCAACTCGCTTTATTTGGCGCTTAGATAATGGACTACTGTTTTTCAACGACCAGCGGATTTTCGGTTATATTGAATTGGTCGCGACCAGCAGCGTGGGTCAGATTCCTTTTATTGCCAAAATGGGACCGGAGCCCTTTCATTATACTGAAGCCTCGGTGGAAGAATTTTTGGAACGGATTAATCATCATTTGGGTATGCCTATCAAAGGCGCGATTTTGGATCAGGCGATTGCTGGAGGAGTGGGAAACATTTACGCTGACGAATCACTTTGGATGTCCGAAATTCACCCAGCTACTCGTGTGCACTTTCTCACTCCGGAACAACTGCGCGCTGTGTTCATACACGTGGCCGAAGTGATTCAAACTTCCATCGATCACGGCGGCTCGACTTCTCGAAATTATATCAACGCTAAAGGCGAGCGAGGTCGGTACTTAGATTTTGCGAATGTGTATGGCCGCCAGGGTTTGCCCTGCGCACGCTGCGGAACCACCATTGTAAAAATTAAAGTTGCGGGGCGCGGGACTCATATTTGTCCAACTTGTCAAGTCCAAACAATTCAGTAATTCGATGGTGAAACAGCGACTGGAATTTCAGATGACAGATAGCAGATGACAGATATCAGATAGCAGCTGACAGCTATAAGTCAGCCTCAGCATTTGAGCCTTGGGTTGTTGAGCCATATGACTTATCGTTTGACATTTTGGGTTTTCGTTTTTGAAGAATTAGGCTTTAATTTTGGATCAGAAACCGAATCGGAGTGGTTTCACGAGGTTGGGCTCCTTGCCGAAAATAAAATGAATGAGCAGCTTTTCGCGAAGCTTTTGAAGTCATCTCGATGAATTCCAGATGGTTTTCTTTACACCAGTCCAACATTTCTTGCCAAATTCGATC
>JAITFB010000035.1 GCA_031281695.1 Candidatus Servula neotermitis | reverse complement strand
GCCACTGCTTCCCAGTTTGGATTAGACAAGGACGTTCCGGAACGATTTAAAATTTCTTGCGAAGAAACGCCGCCGTTATTCGAATAAACAGTCGTAGTTCCCGCAGTATTATTTCTCCCCCAGAAATAGTTCACGCCTAAGAAACATGCTGAAACTAAAACCGCTGCAATTAATCCGCCCAAAGCGCCAGACCAAAAGTTCTTATGCGATTTTTTCTTTTGAGGGTCGGCCTCTCCAGTCGAAAAGTGAGTGGAGTTCAAATTCGAAGAAGCTGAGCTATCGCTAAATGCGCTAGAAGTGGTGATTGAAGGCTCCGTTGAATTTTCTGAAGACTCGTTCGGAAGATTTTCTTCTACCGAATTAATAGTGCCAACTCGATCCGGACTCTGGTTTACATTATCAAAAACAGTTTTTCCGCTCGATTCAACATTGCCTAATGAATCGACTTGAAAAGGTGATGAAGGTCTAAATGAAGCATCTAAACCTTCAGTATTTCCTAAATCGTCAGTAACGGGGCCTGAGTTTTCAATTTCAGATTTGGTCGAATCCGTTACATTCGATTGGTTTGTAAATGCATCACCGGTCAATCCAGAAGCTGAGGAATGGCTAGAGTCTTGGTTGTAAGAATCCCGCGCCGCCTGAGGTCTGTCGGCAGCAGCGGGTGAGTTGAAATTATATCCAGAAGTATCCAAGTTCCTTTTGTCATCTTGGTCCGGACGTTTATTTTGTTCAATCATTCGTTTCCTACTATTACAGTTTGAAGGTCCATACTTAAAGCTTCATGAGAATAACCTTGGAGTTTCCTGAGAATTAGGTCCTCTAATCCCCTAAGGGGAGATGTACTCAATCTCATTGACGAGGGAGAACAAGTTCCCCCTCGTCGCTCCCCTTCTTCAAACCTCTCCACACTCGGCAAGCTCGCTCTTGTTCCCCTTTCAAAAGGGGAACTAAGCCTACGTAATAACCTATGAAATAAATAGAAGGGCAAACCCTTTTTGATTTATTATTCTGGCAGTTTATGTGTTAAAAGTCGGTTTTTTAGAGTGATTACCCTGCAACATTTTCTAACGGATGAGGAATAGTCTCAGAAGTTTTCCAACGTTTGAGGAACTGAGCCATTGAACCGCGAGTGACTGGATCTTGGGCGCGAAAAGTTGTAACGCCACTGTCGTCTGTTTGAGACCCCACGGTAACTTCAACTTGCGCCAGCCAATTAATGGCATTGACTCGATCTGGGACAACAGCGTTCACTAAAGTTTTAGTTAGCTTCGAACCATTTTTATAAGTGATAGTTTTAGTTGACCCTGTAAAAACATCAGGAAAATTAGACACTTCTTGAGCTGTAAACGTTACCCCTGAAAGTCGCGCTAAAAATTCCGCCATACTCCCTCGATTGACCGTACTGGCAGGACAAAACTTCGTTCCCGCTTCATCACAACCTTTAGTAATTCCGTTATGAACCAACCATTGAATCGCAAATTTACGTTCAGCGTTCAATCCACTTAAATCTGAAAAACGGTTCTTTTCGTCTGCGCTAGGTTGAAACGCGGGTTGGCCCGAAACATTGTACATAAATTGAGCCATAGCCCCTCGGTTAACCTTATTATCAGGACGATACGTTGTTCGAGACAATTCGACGGAACCGGCGGCATATTTATTTTCCATTAACCAAAGAATATCTTCTTGACGCTCGCCTAAAGCCACATTGTAATCAAAAGGGTAGTTTTGGTTAGTTGAAGCTTTAAGGATTTCCGCTCTTTGGAATAAGAACAGGTATATATTTGAACCATCGTCATCGAACGCCAAACCTTCAGCCTCACGATTCGTTTTTAAGCTGGAATACCGAACTGAGCGCCACGAGTTTGAATCCAACTTCGCGGTCAATAAACTTACTGGAAATGAGGCAATCACCCCGTCGGCTACTAAATACAATTCTTGAGCTGCGCGATTACAAGCGAAATTTTGAATACCCCAACCAATTTGTTTAGTCAAAATATTCGGAGCGATTTTTATAGAAACTTGATTAACATTCTCATCAACACTACCTATAAAAAACCAGTATTCACCATCAGCTTGCCAAAAACCCACAAATTTTCCAGGAGCGGTAAAAGCAACGTCTTTAATCATATACTGTTGAGTGTAAGGCGCTTGTCCGACGTCAAATGTGTTAGACATGTTATAAGAATACTCTTTTGTCGCTCGTAAAGTATCAGGATCGATTTTAATCAAACGTTGTTTCAAACTGGGATTAATATATGGATCGTCATTAGGCTCCAAAGTAATCCATAGGCTCTCACCATCCGAAGCTAAAGATCCACCATGAGAACCATCCAACGGAATAGATTGACCGAATTTTATGTATTCCGCATATTTTTTTAAAGCTGAACAAGGATAATTTGCGTAATTATTTTGACATTGACCTCCACTAACATTAGACATATCGGTCGCAATCAAAGCAAGAGCATACCCATCAACTGCTTCCAATTCAGCGACTTTTTCATGAATTCGGACAATCGAACCTTTGTGACCCACAGTTTTAAACAAATAAAAATATTCACCTTGTTTAGTCATGCCTTGAACTGACCAAAGGTTGTAAGGATCTTCTGCGTTGTTCCCGCTAAATTGAATTGGGATGAAATGGGTTGAAAAATTATAAGCAAAACCCTTTTCCGTGTTCACCTGAGCCGCGGGCAAGGCGGTAGCTAGTTGACTAGCATCCATGTGTCGGAAACTTCCAGGAGTAGAAGGTGAACTTGGATAGCTGTAGCTCTTAGGAAATTTATTTTGGTTGTTTTTGTTATTCAGTCTTTTAAAATAACTGTCGTTACCAATTTTTTGAATCACGTTACCTTGACTGTATTTTGCTGGAGCATAACTTTCGGTATCCGGTCCGATTAGAGCTTTTGTTTCATCCCAATTGTTGGGTTCGACCGCTGAAGCGCCGAAAATAAACGGACTTGCGTATAGTTGGGCGAGAACTAAAGCCAAAACGCAGGTAAAGTTGATAAAAAATTTATGAATTTGTTTCATATGACCTTTCTTACAATTAGATTATCACCAACAGAAATAATTATTTGAAATACGAATTACTTTTAATAATTTAAGAACGCACTGCAGCAATCTATTGAGGACAGAATTGTCAGCCTTTAGGTTTTTCGTAAAGCCATGACACGTGTGTTGGGCAATTTTGCTAACAATGCTCCGGTTGTAATAATTTTCGAACCGCGAATGCCTGACCCAATAGCAGCATATTCCAATGGCACGACTTGATCGTCGACCAGAATTTGCCAATCTGCTGGAAGCCCCAAAGGATTGATTCCGCCGTATTCCATACCAGTGATTTCCACTGCCCGTTCCATGGAGGCGAAAGATACTTTACGGGCATCTATCGCTCGGCGAATCACATTATTGATATCAGCTTGGTGGTCGGCTCGAATTAAAACTGCTACATACCAAATACGTTCAGCCCTTTTAGCTTGAACCACAATGCAATTACAAGAAATTTCTTCAGGAACTTGATAAACTTTCACAAAGTTTTCGGTATCCGCATTTGCAGGGTCGATTTTAGCCACCCAGACTTGATCCAATTTATGTTGAGTCACAAAATTCGCACTGGGAGCAGCTAACAATTCCAGATTTTCCAACGCTGGTACAAAAGTCAATTTTCCGATTGTCACATCCATTCAAATAGTTTATATTTTTTAGTTTTTGTTAACAGTTGTGAAAACAAATTTTTACATTCTTATCAGGTTAGTTTTGCCGCACTAAAAACAATCCGCTGATCAATTTAGGCTCAAACCAAGTCGATTTAGGAGGCATGTCTAGGCCAACGTCTGCAACAGCTATCACATCAGAAATCGATGTGGGATATAACCAAAAAGCTAAATTTGATGCGTCTGCGTCAACAGGATCAGTAAGAGAGCTGACTGGCTCAATTCCTCCTACGAAAGTTAAACGTGGGTCGGTACGCGGTTCAGTAATACCAAAGATTGGTTCAAAGATTTGGGTTTGTAAAATTTCGACATCGAGATTCGATAAGATGTCAGTACTCTCGACAATCTTCATGCCCGTAGCGTCAGACTCTATTGACTTCTGGGCTTCACCACCAGCTAAAATGGACTTTTGGCCATGAGAAAAATATCGTAGATGATACCATTGACGTTGATAATACATTGCGATAGTATGTTTGGCTGGTGGAGCAGCGTGCTCAAAAGACACATTCGTCAAAGTAAAATTCCGCTGAAGTAACTCCAAATAATTTGCTGGGGGAACGCTCTGAACTAAACGATTATATTCCCAAACTTTCAATTGATCCAATGAAAAAATCGTAGCCATAAATTTACCTTGGGGACTCACTTTAACGGCCGCGGCCGCACGATGATGTCCGTCCATAATATATAATGAGTCAATTTGAGTTTCGAATATCCGCTCCAACACTTCATTATAATCATTTGGAACCAACCAAAACCGGTGACGGACATTATGAAAACTGACAAAATCATATTGTGCTGGAAATGTTTTTATTTCCGATAAAACCTGATCCAAACCTGAAACGGGTTGATGCGCCAAATAAACTGAACTAGCCTGATAGCCAGTTGTTTTGATCCGCTCAGCCATTTCCGTTTCAACCGCCGCTCTCGTCGTCTCGTGGGTCTTGATTTTTCCGCAAATATAATCTTGCGCTGAGACCAAGGCCACAACGCCCGTTTGAGTTCTGCCCTCCATAGTAAGCTCATAAACATAGAAATGCGGAACATCAGTCTCTTCCAGCCAACCATCTGAAACAAACTGGTCAAGTGCAAGCTTAGATTGCTGGGCTAATTTAGCACTTTTAGTGGGCAACGGACGATTCTCGATTATCGACGCCGAAGCTCCATCGCCGTAAGAGCCATCATCAGTTGTGCTGTAGTTACAATCACTCGGTTTTTGGTCTGGCGTTGGTTGGCTGTCTAGATCAATTTCGGGATGGTCAATATGAACAAATGAAAAAGGATTCGAATCGCCGAGTTGATGCGCTTCGGCAGTGTCATAAACATCATACGGCGGAGCCACAATATTTTGAACTAAATCCTGCTTAGCTAAAGTAGCGCGAAAAGGGGAAACCTGAACCATGCTTAAAATACACTTTTAAGTATTGTTGTGAGTTATTCCGCTATTTCCGACAGTAGAAGCGGAATCTGAAGTAGCTACCGCAGAAGCATGCTTAAAATCAAAGTTATTGATCAAACGCACTCGCAAAATTTCGTCAATTTTCCAAAACGAATCTTTCAGGAAACTCAACATATCCTGGTTAGTTTGATCAATATCCACCAAAGATACTGCATATTCATCACGACTTCGGTTGAGCATTTGGGAAATATTCACGTTAGCATCAGATATCAATTTAGAAATATGGTTGATCATACCTGGAACATTACGATGGATCAAAAGGAAACGATGTGGCGAAGCTAATTTGGCTTTAACTTCTGGAAAGTTAACCGAATTTTGAATCTGCCCAGTAAGCAAATATTGCTGAATTGTTTCGACAGCGATACTGGCAGCGGTGACTTCCGCTTCGATGGTCGAAGCTCCTAAATGAGGAAATATCAAAATATCTTTTCGCTTGGCTAATTCTGGTTCATAAAAATCGGTCGTATAACCAGCCAATCGGCCAGTATCTAAAGCTTTCAACAAGGCTGAGGTATCTACTAATGACCCACGCGCAAAATTCAAAAGTTGTCCGGTTGGTTTAAAAAACTTCAAAGTTTTTTGATCAATCAAGTCCTCCGTTTCAGCGTTGGCTGGAGTATGTAATGAGACAAAGTCGCTCTCCGAAAATATTTCAGACAACATCATAACTGGCTCAATACGATGATCCATCCCCCAAGCTTTTTCAACGGTCATATAATGGTCATATCCTAAAACTCGCATACCTAATTTAAGCGCGTCACTCGCCACTTTTAGGCCGATAGCGCCAAGTCCAACCACACCCAAAGTTTTCCCAACTAATTCTCGACCAGCAAATTGTTTCTTGTGAGCTTCGACAAACTTTGGTTCCGCATCAACGGGCAAATTTTTCACCCATTCAACAGCAGGAACAATATTTCGCGCACGCATAATCATAGCGGCGATCACTAAATCCTTAACTGCATTAGCGTTGGCTCCTGGGGTATTGAACACCACAATACCCTGTTCAGTCGCCCTTTGCACAGGTATGTTATCCACGCCGACTCCCGCTCGAACGATCGCGCGTAGGTCGTAATTGAATTCTAAATCGTGTAAATCAGCGGACCGTACAATTACAGCAGCTGGTTTTTGATCATGCTCTAAATCAAATTGGTCGCTAAAATTAGCCAAAGCTGCTGGAGCAATATTATTAAAAGTTTTGATTTGAAAACTCATGAATGATCCTTTCTGAAATTTTCCATAAAATCTATCAATGCCCTAACCCCATCCATAGGAAAAGCATTATACAAACTAGCGCGCATGCCACCGACCGACCGATGACCGCCCAAACTCACTAGGCCTTCTACGGCGGCGGATTTAACAAATTGCTGATCTAAATCTGGGTTACCAGTAGTAAATGTCACATTATTGATCGAACGATCAGACTTTTCCACGTTATTAAAATACAAAGTGCTCGCGTCTAAATAATCATATAAAACGCCTGATTTAGCTTGACACTGTTGCTCCATCGCTAAAACACCGCCCTGAGCGTACACCCACTTAGCCATCAAGTTCAACATATAAACGGCAAAAACCGGCGGAGTATTGTAAACCGAATCTTTCTCAATTTGCGTTCGATAGTCCAACATCACCCCAGGAACATCAGACTCAGGCGAAACCACGTCAATCAATGAACGATCTATAACAACCAGCGTCACTCCAGCGATTCCTAGGTTTTTTTGAGCTCCTGCATAAAAAAGCGCCAAATCGTGATAAGGATAATTCACGCTCATAATATTAGAACTACAATCTGCCACCAAGGGTACACTGGTAACTTTTGGAAGTGTCGGCCAGGCCGTACCTTCGACAGTGTTATTGGAAGTAAAATGTACATAAGCCGCTGTTGGATCGACAGTGGTTGAATCAAACTTCGGTAAACTAACATATCCAATCGTCTCAGTAGTGGCCAGCTCTTCGGCAGTCACACTAAATTGTTTAGCTAATTTTTGAGCTGCCAGCATAGCCTGTTTAGCGAACGAACCGGAATTTAAATAATAGCATTTCCTTCCTTGCGCTAAATTGAGCGGTACTAAAGTGAATTGCAAACTTGCACCCCCACCCATAAAAATCGGCTGTTGGCTTAATTTTAATTGCAATAATTGTCGAATCAATTCAATTGTTTCAGCCTGTAAATCTTTATACCAAGAACCCCTATGACTAATTTCCATTACACTCATGCCCGAACCTTTGAAATCTAATAGTTCCATTTGAGCCTGTCGAAGCACTTCTTGAGGCAACGATGACGGACCTGCCGAGAAGTTATAGGTTTTGGTCATAGAATTAGTTTAGCTGTTCAAATAGATTTCACGAGCCGTCACATCAAACTAGTCGTAACTAAGGTCCACTATTCCGACCAGCGTTTATTAAAACTCATCAAATCGATTAAAAAACTATTAAAACCCTTGCAAAAAATTTGGTTAAGCGTTTTAAAATATGTTATAGTTAAACTATCAGCCCCTAAAAGCGGAAATCTTTTAGGGCTTTAGGTTGTATCTCGATATTGCCATTATCGAGTGTTCGACCCTTATCTTGAGGTGAGATCTAAAGTCGGTAAGTCCGATTTTAGGAGCTCTAATAGGAAAGGGTCTAATATGGCATCTGTTAAAGATTTCATTGATACTCAGGATTTGGAGCAATCCGAAATCTTGGATTTAATTGATTTAGGCATTTTGCTGAAACGTTCAGTGAAAGCCGGTTATTTTCCCAAGCTCTTGAAAGACAAGACTTTGGGAATGATTTTTGAACAAACTTCTACTCGAACCCGAGTGAGTTTTGAGACGGCAATCGACCAATTAGGTGGATCAGCTTTGTATTTAGCGCCAGGACAAATTCAATTGGGCCAACACGAAGGCGTAGTCGATACTGCTAAAGTATTAGATCGAATGCTGGACGGTTTGGAAGCGCGCGTGGATGCGCATGCGTCGGTAGTGGCGCTGGCAGAAAATACTACAATTCCGATTTTCAACGGTATGAGTGATTATAATCATCCGACCCAAGAAATTGGCGACGCGACTACTATGTTTGAGCGTTTTGAGCCTGGAATTAATTGGTCGAATGTCAAAGTAGTTTTTGTCGGAGACCGAACTCAAGTTTGTTCGTCGCTGGCGATGGTGGTAACGCATTTAGGCGGCAATTTTGTGCACTATGGGCCAAAAGGCTACCAGCTGGATGACGATATTCAAAAAATCGCGCAAGAGAATGTGCGGCGATATGGTGGCAGTTTTGCTGTGACTAATAACGAGGATGAGGCATTGAAGGATGCGGATTTTGTTTATACTGACGTTTGGTACGGACTCTATAATGAGGAGCGCACTAAAGAGCAGTATATGGAGATTTTCTATCCGCAATATCAGGTCACTAACGCTATGATGGCCAAAGCTAAGCCGACCGCTAAATTTATGCATTGTCTTCCAGCGACTCGGGGCGAAGAAGTAGCCTCAGAAGTGATTGACGGACCGCAATCGATAGTTTTCGATGAAGCGGAAAATCGTCTGACCGCGCAAAGAGCTCTTTTAGTTACCTTTATGCGCGGAGCCAAAAAGTTCAATCAAGCTGAAGCTGCAGCTTGTCGAAATGCAATTGAAGCCAGGTTTGGGGAGGTTGAAGCATGACCAATCCTAAAGAAAAGAAATTCCGTCTGTTTGACGCGATTCTCACAGTAATCTGTGTTGTTTTTGTAGCCGAAGCCGCGCCAGTTGTGGCCTCGATGGGCAATAGCCAATATTTTTGGTGGCTATTCCTGATTTTGGCATTCTTGTTGCCTTACGGTTTAGTGGCGGCCGAGTTGTCAACCACTTATCCTGATGAAGGCGGACTGTACGATTGGACTCGTAGAGCGTTCGGCAAGAAATGGGGGACTCGCGTTTCCTGGTTCTATTGGATAAATTTTCCGTTCTGGATGGGATCGTTGGCGATTTTATTTCCCACCATTATCAATTTCTTGTTGGACCCTTCTGGCGAAAACCCGCCTTTAGGAACGCTTGCTCAAATTCTAGTCGGCTTGGCTTTTATCGCGATAATTACGGTTGTTTCGTTTTTCCGGGTCAGTGATTCAAAGTGGATTTTGAACATCGGCGCAGTCTTTAAAGTCGGATTAGCGATCGTATTGTTAGGACTTGGAATTTGGACTTTCGTGAAAAACGGCGTGAGCGCGACCCCCATGACTTTGGAGTCGTTCGCACCTTTCCCGGAGCTATCGCCTTTGGGAATTTTCGCTGGTTTAGGAGCGACCACCATCATTTTGTTCAACTTCATGGGATTCGAAGTGATGGCGTCGTTTTCGGAGGACATGCCCAACCCGAAGCGACAATTGCCGATCGCGATTATTGCTGGTGGAATTTCCATTGCAGTAATTTATATCGCTTCCAGCTTCGGCATCGGAGTGGCCATTCCTCCCGAAGAAGTTACGGCCGACTTAGGTATGATCGACGCTGTGTATTTTATGGTCGGCGAAGAGGCCTTTTGGTTAGTAGTTTTGGCGGGAGTTTTGTTCTTAGTCACGTTGTTCGGCAATATGATTTCTTGGAGTTACGGCGTGAATTATGTTGCGATGTATGGCGCCCAAAATCACGATATGCCCAAGATTTTCGCGCGCAAGAACGAAAAACGCGATATGCCGACTGGCGCTCCCATTGTGAACGCGATCCTGTCCGGGATCATTGTGGTTGTCGGTTGCGTTTTGCCCACCATTAGCGAGCAAGCGGATTCTTTGTTCTGGTCGTTTTTCAATCTTTCGATTATTACGCTTTTGATGAGCTATATTCCGCTGTTTCCAGCCTGGCTTAAATTGCGCAAAATTGATCCGGACCGCGAACGCCCTTACGTCGTCCCGGGTGGACCGACTCTCAATAAATTATTCGCTTATGTTCCATCGATAATTTTGGTGATAACTGTGGTGCTTTGTTTAGTTCCAATTTATCCCAACCAGGAGACTGGCATTTTGGAAGTGGTGTTCGACGAAGCCGCCGCCGCGACGTTGGTTGGCGTGTTGATTGCAGTTATTAGCGGAGAATGCTTAGCAGCCTTATTCAAGAGTCGCCGGGGAAAACATCCAGACGAAATTGAAGAGATTGTGGAGGTTGAGGCTAATCAAACGGCCGCTCACTTTCCAGGAACTGATTTGTCCAGTGAACAAATCAGCCTGAACGAAGTGAAGGGTACAGAAAAACTCTCTGACCATAATCCTTCATCGGCTCATCAGACTGCTGCTCCAACCAAAACTGATTCGACTAATGCAGCGGGCAATCCTGTTGTAACACCCAATAATTCTCAAACTGAAAAGTAAAGGAGGTCAAAAATGACTGAAAGAATTGAAACATTGCCCATCAATGATGGGTTCCGTATGCCTGGTGAGTATGAAGCTCATCAGAGTTGTTGGCTTTTGTGGCCGGAGCGTCCGGATAACTGGCGCAATGGCGGCAAGCCTGCCCAAAAAGTATTCACTGAAGTCGCGACTGAAATAGCTAAGAGCGAGCCAGTCACGGTTGGAGTGAATCAAACCCAATTTGAGAACGCGCGGAGTCATCTACCTAAGCATATTCGCGTGGTGGAAATGTCCAACGATGATTCTTGGATTCGCGATTGCGGCGCCACTTTCGTCAAGAACGACAAAACCGGCGAAATCCGCGGTGTGGATTGGGTATTCAACGCTTGGGGAGGTTTAGTCGACGGACTGTATTTCCCTTGGGACAAAGACGACCAAGTCGCTCGCAAAATGTGTGACCTCGAAGGCTATGATTATTATCATACTGACGATTTCATTTTGGAAGGCGGCTCGATTCATGTTGATGGCGAAGGCACTTTGATTACCACCGAAGAATGTCTTTTGAATCCTGAGTCTGGAAGGAATTTTCCGAATTTGAATCGGGAAGAGATTGAGCAGGTTTTGAAGGACCACCTCAATTTGCAAAAAGTAATTTGGTTGCCCAACGGAATTTACTTGGACGAGACTAATGGCCATGTGGACAATATCGCTTGTTTTGCTAAGCCAGGCGAGGTGATTTTAGCTTGGACTGATGATACTTCGGACCCGCAATATGAGTTGTCTAAAGCCAATTTGGAAGTTTTGGAAAAAGAAACTGACGCTAAGGGCCGCAAGTTGACTGTGCATAAGATTCATACTCCCAGCCCGATTCTGATTACCAAGGACGAATCGAAAGGAGTTGACCAAATTGATGGGACTCTGCCTCGTCAAGAGGGCGATCGCTTGGCTGCCAGCTACGCCAATTTTTACATTGGTAACAAGATTATTGCTTTGCCAGTCTTTAATGATCCTAAAGATCAGGACGCGATTGAATTGTTGACGAAGTTGTTCCCCACCCGCAAAGTGGTCCCGATTTACGCTCGAGAAATTTTGCTGGGCGGTGGAAACATCCATTGCATCACGCAACAAATTCCAGCGTAGCTCGCTGCGCTCGCAATTAATAGTTAATAATTAATAATTAACAATCACAGAAGTCTGAAGTGATTGGGCTTGCGCTAACAGCCTAAGATGTTGTCGGTGCTGCTGACAGCGTAAGCTCAAACACATTCTTGGTCGAGCATTATTAATTGTTAATTCAAATAAGGAAAGGTAATAATGACAAAAATTGTAATCGCGTTGGGTGGCAACGCTTTGGGAAACACTCCAGCGGAGCAAATCGATGCAGTGCAAGAAACTGCGAAAGCGATCCAACCGCTGCTCACATCGGACAATCAGGTGGTGATTTGCCACGGTAATGGACCGCAAGTCGGTATGATAAATTTAGCGTTTGAGGACGGTCATGAAGCTGACGAAACTCCTTTGATGCCGCTGGCCGAATGCACGGCTATGAGCCAAGGCTACATTGGTTATCATTTGCAAAATGCTCTTGATCGAACAAAAAACGTAAAACAAAAAACAAAAAATGACGAACAGTGCGGTGAAACAGCCTCTGGCTCTGACTCCGAGAATAATCAGAGTCTGCCATCTGCTATCTGCCATCTGCCGTCCGATAAACCAATCACTAATCAGCCACCCTTAGCTACTACTGTAATTACGCGGTGTTTGGTGGATGCGGACGATCCAGGTTTTTTGAACCCCACCAAGCCGATTGGTTCGTTTTACAGTAAAGAACAGGCTGAGCAATTTTCTCAAGACACCGGCTATCGCTTCATTGAGGATTCCGGTCGGGGATGGCGTAGAGTGGTGGCTAGTCCTAAACCGCTGGCGGTCTTGGAGATTGAAACTGTGAAACAGCTGTTGGATCAAGGCCAAACTGTGATCGCTGGCGGAGGCGGCGGTATACCAGTGGTAGAAATAACGGGCGCAGCAGAAGCTAGCTTGGATAATCGCACTGCTAGTGACTCAACAAGCTCGGCGGACAATCACCAGTCACCAATCACTAATTATGTTCGCGCGGATGCCGTGATTGACAAAGATTTTTGCGCCGAATTGATTGCGGAATTGATTGACGCTGACTATTTGTTTATCTTGACCGCAGTGGAAAAAGTTGCGATTAATTTTGGACAACATGATCAAAAGTGGCTGGACCGAGTGACGGTAAAAGATTTGCGCAAGTATGCTGCTGAAGGTCATTTTGCACCTGGTTCTATGCTGCCTAAAGTCGAAGCGGCCCTAAAATTCGTGGAATCTGGACGCGGGAACGCAGTCATCACTTCTTTGGAAAAAGCCGCCGAAGCTCTAGCTGGCCGGGCTGGAACAGTCGTAGTTAGTGACTAGACGTTTGAAATCTTGGTCTGGGAATATAGAAAGGTAAAACGTAAAATAAACAGCAAAATCTCCGCCAACCCTATTTAGGGTTTGTCATATTAGGTATTACCGACTTTATGTATTGACATAGTTCTCCCTAAAACTAGGGAGAACACGAGCGGTCTTGCACCGCGGGGAGAGGGTTTACGGGGTTAGAGTTTGAGACGGGGCGGCGCCCCGGTCTCATATATTCACACAATAATCAAGCGTAAAGTCAAAACTAGTTGGTTTCCCTAAACAATACAACAGTGACAACTTCTGCACAGGTTGGTGGGTGGAATCCTGGAAGATTTTAGCGTAGGCTTTGAGCTGACTGAGATAAGCATCAAAATGCGCCAAATTGCGAGCGTTTTTAAAATCCACCACCACCCACTGACCACTATCATCTTGAAACACCAAATCCGCATACGCCGTAATAGACTGAGATATGTTGTTGGCAGTGTTTTGTGCCAGCAGAGGCAATTCAAAATACTTGGTTGCGCTGTTGCGTGCTTCATTGATCAGCGGATGATGCAATACGTTTTTGCAGGTTTCTTCCACCAGCTGCCGGTCTTTTTTGCGCGCAATTTCAATTTCGGAATAGGTAAAAGGATTCTCTTGCTCAGGTTGTTCCAGCAAATATTGGGTTTCATTCCAAGCTTGATCAATTGCCGCGTCTAGCTGGTCTAATGATAGCTCTGACAGTTGGAGAGCTCGGTGGACGATCGTGCCAAACAATTTGGGGTTAGTTGGCTTAGGTAAATCCGCTGGTAATTTTGGTTTTCCTCTAAATTGCGGAACTGCCGATAACTCTTGTCCAAATGTCAGTTTCCGCTCATCTTGCTGGGAAATGATTAAAGTACTTTTTTGTTCCACCACCTGCTTACGAATTTCCAGCGCTTGCAAAAATTCTTTTAGCTTAAATTCCTCAGCCCTAAAAGCTTTAGCTCCAGCGCCGAGACCTGCGCTATTTTGCTTACCGCCTACTGACTGCTGACTGCTCTCCGTTCCAGTACTCAAACCGACACTAGTGCCATTTTGCCCACCACCTACTGACTGCTGACTATTCCCAGTTCCAGCGCTCGCACCCACAATGTCATTTGCGTCTGATCCTGTATCCTGGCTTAGCTTCTGGTTACTTGTTCCCGACTCCGTTTCGGAAGGCTCAGTTTCAGTGCTCGAGTAATCCAAAATTTGCCATCGATCATCGTCCGTCTGAATTGTTTCAGTCAGCACTTTCCCGAAAGTGTTTTTGCCAGCATAATGAGCAGTGACGATCAGTCTTTTGCGGGCTCGAGTAAAAGCGACATAAAAAATTCGAGTGCGTTCGGCGTTTTCAATCAGTTTTTCAACCTGAGCGGCCGAATCGAAGTTGAGAGTTTTGAGGTGACCATTGGCTCTAATCGCAACTCGTTTGGGCCCAAAGATTTTCGACGCATTGCGAATTTGAAGAGGTGAATTAGGAGAATTGACGATGCTGGAAAAATGATTGGTCGGGATAATTTTGGGTTCAGACTTTTCAGAACGAGGAGCATTGTTGGCCCCGGCGACAAACACAATATCCCATTCTCGGCCTTTGGATTGGTGGAAATTAGTAATAGTGACCGCATCGAAATCCTCAGTTTCCATGACAATTTCATGGGAGCTGGAACCAGCTTGGTAATAGGATTTGACGTATTCCAAATAATCCGTAAGCGAGCCTTGGGTATCTTCTTGCCACACACGCAAATCGGTCAGAAAATTGTTGATGTTGTTGAGCGTGGCTTGGCCGTTCGCGAAATGGGCTTGAAGCTCAAAAGTTTGACAGTCTCGGTAAACTCCTTCAATGATTTGCCAGTAAGCCCAACTTTGGCTGGTGGATTGAAGATCGTATAGATAATTGACGGCTGATTCAAGGTCGGAAGTGATCTCGTCAGTCGGGCGCAACCAAGTATCGCGTGGGTGCTTAATACGATATTCTAAAAGTTGCTGGTCGCTAAAGCCGAACAGGGTCGAGCGTAAAATCAACGGAACAAAATCTTGCGGTTCAGGCGAATTTAGGAATCGTAAAACATTGAGAGCGTCGATTACTTCAGGAGTGTCGTAAATGGTGGCGCGAACTTCGACTAAGTAGGGGATTGACGCGGTTTCTAAAGCATCTCGGAGATAGGGAATATTTTTGGCAGTTGGAACCAAAATAGCAATGTTTTTAAACCGAAATTCCTGAGGAGATTCTCGATGCCACCGAGTTATGGTTTCAGCAATATCGGTCGCTTCCATTTGGCGCAAAACCTCGATGTTAGGCTTTTCTTGTCCAGCGAATTCCGGATCTTTCACTCCTAGCACTATTACTTCTGCATCCTCTGAACTAGTTGCTGCATCAACACTGTCATCATTTGGACTGTTGGTTACCGAATGTTGACCTTTCTCAACGTTAGCTGGAGCGGCTTCAGTCCCGTCGTTTTGAATCGTATATTCTTCATTTACATTTTTGGGCTGGTTC
Organism: Candidatus Servula neotermitis; assembly: GCA_031281695.1. Taxonomy (GTDB): domain Bacteria; phylum Actinomycetota; class Actinomycetes; order Actinomycetales; family Bifidobacteriaceae; genus Servula; species Servula neotermitis. Next base: position 1,561 of record JAITFB010000035.1, on the reverse strand, counting down.
GTATTGGAAGAGTTCGGCTCAGAAAACTCCGGCGCTGGCAATAAATCTACATATTTCTCTTGCACTAAGTCTAGCTCAGTATTAGAAATTAAACCAGTTTCAGGGTTGCCGAATACGAAGTTGACAAAGTCCAAAATAGCTGGGTCTGAGCGGAAGTTTACTTGTAAATCAACAACGGTTCCAGCGGTTTTCTCCCAGGCTTGTTTGAGCGATAAATAAGTTCCTAAATCAGCTCCGCGGAAATGATAGATAGCCTGCTTAGGGTCTCCCACTACAAAGAATTTGTTGGGAGTGAGTTCGCCTAAAATGGCTTGAAAAATTCGGACTTGATAAGGATCGGTGTCTTGAAATTCGTCAACCAAAATTTGAGTATATTCTTGTTCGAGAGCGGTTAGAATAGCTTGAGCTGACGTCGATTTAGACCGACGCAAACCCTCTACAAATTCTAAAGTTTTTAAAATCAGGTCATCGTTGGTAATATTACCGCTGCGAATACGCTCCTGGATTTGCTCTTGCATAATGGTTTTCATATAATGCAGTAAATATTCGAATACGGCATCGGTGATTGACTCACTCCAACGATCCAAGTATCCATAAATATTTTGCCGCTGCGAATCTGGGAAACCAAAAGCTGATTGCACTTCAGCGTACCAGGCTTTTCCTATATTGGATCCCATATTAATTCCAGTTAAATATTGGTAATCGAACGTGTTAATCAGAGCGATTTTAACAGTCAATTCGTTTTCGCTAGCTTGAAATTGTTCAAGCTTCTGAATGGCATTGGTAATGAATTTGAAGGCGGTATCTCCTGCTGTTTGTTGCTTCTCTGGAAGTTGTTGTAAAAGAGTTAAATCCAGATGGCTGAGATTGGTTTGTAATTGCTGGATCAGCTGGTCGGCCAGACTGTTTAGCTTTGAAAGATCGGTAAAGTCGGTAGTAAAATTGGCGAAAGTTAGAATATTTCGGTCGAGTTGCTCAATTACTGTTTGCAATCGGTTGGCATTCAGGTTTAGTCGAGGAAGGCTGGTCAATAATTCGAAAAAAGGACCGGTAGCTGGTGAATTTTCTAAACTATTGATAATGTTACGGTGCATCAGTTTTTTGGACTGAATTTCTTCGGAACGATTTAAAATTCTGATGCTGGGTGGAACTTTGGCAGCTACCCAAAAACGTTTTAGTAAAGCTAAACAGAAGCTATGAATGGTCCCAATGTTTGCGGTGTCAATTGAAGTCAGAGCTTTTTGTAAAAGGGTGGGATCGCTGGATTGGTCAATCGATTCTTGCAAACGTTTGCGGAGCCGACTGCGTAATTCTAACCCAGCTTTCTCGGTGAAAGTGATAATTACCATTTGGTCTAATGAGTGGCCTTGCAAAATTTGCTGGATCACTCGCGCGATCAATTGAGTGGTTTTGCCTGAACCAGCGGCAGCTTCAACAAAAATGTTTTCCGAAGAATTTTGGATTAGATCGCGTTGACTTTGGTCAATGGGCTGGTTTTCAAAAGACTTAGACACGTAATACCGCCGGTTTATATAGTAGCTCGCGCAAATACAATTCGATT
>JAITFB010000091.1 GCA_031281695.1 Candidatus Servula neotermitis | reverse complement strand
TGGTTGCGGTTTCAGTTTTCGTGGTCATGACTTCAGTTTAACCAGTAGAGCCATAAACTAATGGAGTGAAAATTTTAGTTGCTATGTCTGGCGGCGTGGATTCGGCGGTCGCAGCCTCTTTGTTATTAGATCAAGGACATCAAGTTGAAGGTGTTTATATGCATTTAGCCAAAGCGCACGATTTAATTCAAACCAAAAATTATTCTAAATCAGCCGATAATACTGACGACGCTAAAAAAATTGCTGACATATTGAACATCCCTTTACACATTTGGGACTTAGAACAAGAATTTCGCAAAAATGTTATTCAAAGTTTCTTGGATGAATACCAAGCTGGACACACTCCTAATCCTTGCGTGCGTTGTAACGAAACTACCAAGATTAAACTGTTGGTCGAACGCGCTGCGCAAGAAGGATTTGAAAAAGTCGCTACTGGACATTGGGCCAGGACAGGAATCAGATGGCAGAGGGCAGAGGACAGAGGACAGAGGGCAGAGGACAGAAATAATGATGATTATTTCAGTGCAACAGCTCGCGCTAATGGTGCTGGCTCTAGTATTCGAAGTAAGAACTTGAAAAAGACCCAGTTGTTGAGGGCGATGAATCGGGCCAAAGATCAAAGTTATGTTTTGGCGAGAATTGGCCAGGAGAATTTGGATCGTTTAGTTTTACCTTTAGGCGAAATAGCTGACAAAGCTGAAGTTCGAGCAATAGCGAAAGCCAAGGGGTTCCCTTTGTTTGATAAACCAGACTCGCAAGATATTTGTTTTTTAACCAGAGGCGAAAAGAACCAGTTTTTAGAACAACAATTAGGCGCGAAACCTGGTCCAATCGTCGATCGGCAAGGCACAGTTTTAGGAGAGCATCGAGGCTATTTTCTTTACACGATTGGTCAAAGAACTGGTTTAAAAATCCAAAGTGCTCCGGCTGATGGACAACCACGCTATGTGGTCGAACTAGATCCAGCTCATAACCGAGTGATCGTTGGAGGACGCGCTGAATTAGAAACTAGTCAAGCTGTGGTCCGCGATATCATTAATTATGAACCACTTGAAACTGGTCAAGTTTTTGATTGTCAAATCCGAGCCCATACTAAAACAGTACCAGCTCGACTCACATCATTAGCAAATCAAGCTGGTATCTTATCGGCCGAAACCGATCAACAGTTTTTAGCAGTCGCTGCTGGTCAGAATTTAGTCGGCTACCAAAACCGTCGTGTCATTTTTTCAGGAATTCTTACAACACCTTAAATTTATTATAATAGCGTTGTAAAAATTCCGCCATAGATCCACGGTTCACCGGTTCCCACGGCCCATAAACATCAGGTTTTCCGAACCCCACAGTAATCCCCATATCTTTCATCCAATTGATTGCGCGGACTCTTTCTTTGGTTAAATCTCCTATGTCCGAAAATTTTGGAGAATAGTTTTTATAAGTTTTACTTGCTCCAGCCAACTTGAACAAAAACTCAGCCATGGCTCCACGGTTTACCGCATTGCCTGGGCAATATTTTGTTCCTTTCGTATTACAACCTTGAGTAACAGCTTGAGCATCCAACCAAGCTATTGCAGCCACACGGCCTGAGACAATCCCGTCCAAATCCACGAAAGGTTCAGTTTCCGGAACTGCCAGGGTCTTAGCCTGCTTTTTAGCAGTTTTATCTACCTTGAACAAAAATTCCGCCATCGCACCGCGATTAACAGGGTTTTTGGGACAATAACGCATCGAAATAAAGGTTCCTACAGTACTCACGATTTCACAGCCTACTGTGATTTGTTGTTTGGCTAACCAGCCAATAGCTGATTTTCTACCGACTGTCAATCCCCCTACGTCAATAATATTATATTGATAATTGATGGATTCAGATTCAGTCGGAACCAACGGCCAAGAATCATAATATTCCACACTCGTAGTCACCACTCCTTTAGGAGTAGATATTTTGACCAAATGAACTCCAACTGGCATTTCCGGCATCTCAATATTCAAAATCACGTCTCCTGCTGGAAATATCGAAATATTCGGAGTGAGAACTTCAGTGTCGTCAACGTAAAAATGCAATGGGGCCGTAAAACCCGAGCCATAAACGACTACAGTTCGTGAACTGCTGTCCCGAATGTCAAAACGGTTTGGCGAAATTTGAAGCAAGGTCAACGGATCTTCAATGGTTGTCACAGTATAAGTAGGACTGGTCAAAGTTTTAGACATACCTCGCAAGTGCAAAACGCAGGTCATAATCGCCGTTCCAGGAGAAATGAAAGTCATTTGGTTTCCATTCAAGGTAATTCCAGCAGTCCCGTCCGTCGAACAATATTGGATATTTCCCACAGCTTCTGTAGTCAAATACCCGTTTACATCTCTCCAAATCGGGTTTGCTTGGACCAATCCGTTCTTGCGATCCAAAAGTAAACCACCATTAGAGACAAATTCGATACTAGAAGTTTCCAAATAAGCTGGACCGGTTGGAATATAAAAATACATAATCTCAAGCGTGGCTGCTAAACCTTCCGACGATTCAACCATCAGCTCGTAAGTTCCAGGCGACAAATTAGGAAGTGCATGAACATATAAAGTATCATGACCAACAGTTTCTACATAGTTAGAACTAATACGAGTACCATTAATGTAAACTTTAACCCCCCATGCATCATTGAAACCAAACCCCGCGATGGTCAAGGTCTTACCTAGATCTCGGACATCTATCAAATTATTTGCCAAACTACCGTGTTTGACATATTTGACGCCGAGATCATAAATCAAATCAGTAATGATGAATGTTTGAGTTCGTAAAGCCATAAGCGTTTCACCTGGTCGAGTAGAATGAGGGATACGCATTCCGAAAGTACAAGCTACAATTCCCACATGATCAAATGAGAGCTTGCCATTAATATAATGCGGGCCGGAGGATCCAGTACAAGTAACAAATTCTACACTTCCGATGCCTAAAATCGTAGGATACGGTTCGCGTAAAGGATTGCCAGCGTAATCAACTGGCGGTGTATCTAACCAAATTGGAATCACTTCTATAAAGCCAGTTTTCTGATCAATAGGCACACTCGATTCACTTGACCCAAGATCGGCGCCTCTATGAGCAATAAATTTCAAATATGATTCTTGAATACTAGCTTTTTGCGCCAATTCGTAAAAGAATGTAATTGACTGGCTCGACGCTCCGTATAATTCACGAGTGACCGTAATATTGTAATTGACTGGAATCGTATAAGTTTCAGCAGCTTGGGGCAAAACTAAATTTTTAATCAAAATAGTTTTGCTATTCACGAGAGTATAATATGTAGGATAACTGTCGTTACTCGCCGCAGGAACTTCTTGTCCCCCAAAATAAACTCCCGTCAAATAATCAAAACCTATCCCTTCAATCGTAATAGTTGTTCCAGGTTTTCGAGTGTCAAATCGCTCAGGCGTAACTCCAGAGATTAAAAATGCTTTTTTCAAATCGTCAACATGAAAAACCGTAGTTGTTCCATCGTCGCCTACGGGTTTTGTAAAATCTTTAGGCCAAATACTTGACCCCCAAGTTCCGTCTTTAACGCCAATTGTCGCTGACCATTCCGAAGTACCGACTGAGCCAAAATTTATACTAATCGATCCGTCATTTAGCTTAAATTCTTTCCCATAAGCATAATTTTTACCTGGGACAAAGTGAGCTTCAAAACTCACTTCGATTTCTGGGGTTTGCTCCAAAGGCAAAGCCTCCCAGCCATTGACATCTAACCAGTGAGGGACCAGTTCGACCCATCCAGTTGCTTGGTCAATCATTTTACCTCCGACTAAATTTGACCCCTCGCCCCTATGAATAATAAACTCAACCCAAGACTTATGGAGATTGACCTTTTGCGCTGCAGTGTAATACAATTTAATATCTGCGTAGCTACTTCGATCATCACGTTGCAAAACCACTGAATATGGTTCATTGTCATGACTCGGAGGAAGCTTAGGAAGGCCATAGAGCAAAACTAGACCGGGATTTACATAAGCCCAACTAGGGGAAGTACTTGTATGATCTATATAATGATCAATTTCTTTCCCGTCAATCAACAATCTCATATCATTTCGAAAACCGGCTCCGGTCAACGTTACAGTAGTGTCAGGATAACGTAAATCATATGACTCCGGAACTAAAGGATTCAATGAAAAAGTGTCATCGTAATCCATGGTTTCGTACGCATAGAGGAATTCTCCGAACTTAAAGCCATGATCATTGAATTGAAAGATGCAGACTCCTTGCCCCACTGCTCCGAAAGTTAATCTTCCAGTCTCATCATTATAAGTAGGATTAGCTTTTTCATTACAGGTTTTTTTCTCAACTATCACACCCCTAGAGTCCGTGGGATAATTATGCGCATCAAGATAATGCGGAATCACGTTAACGTACCCTTCTCGAAAATAAATCGCACTTTCTCCGCGGGTTGTACCTCGATTAGTTTCAAATTCAATCCAAGAATTGCGTTCTGACAGCTCTTGAGCAGCCGTAAGATAATACCCGATTTTACCTGTTATCATGCCTAAAGGACCAACGACTGTAATAGTTTTATCCTCCGGATTTTCTCTACTGTTGTTTTCAGGGCCTACGCTTCGATCCGGCGCGGGACTAAAAACAATACTGTAATCATTAGTCGTCCAAGTTGAGGGGTCAACTATTTCATTTTCAATCGAAATTTGGGTAATTCCGCCAAGATGTTCTCCCGAGACGGTCAACATCATCTGGCTTTGGGTTAATTGAACTCTCGAATCAACGTAGTTTGGCAAATTCCGTAAATCAAACGTTGTGTAATACAACAAATACTCCATCGAATAGTTATCCGTTTTGTAAATTGGCGTGTATCGTACTGAACTACGCCCAGCAATATTACGCAAATCAAAGCTACAGGAACCTTCTCCAACCGCTTTAAAAGTAATAGTTTGATTGACCTCATCATACCCAGGGTTAGCTGTACCAGCGCATCCTAAATACACTATGCTGGCGGTTCCTTCTTGAGCTGGAAAATGTTTAAATTCATCTCTCCAAGTCACATCTAATTTTACAAACCCTCGATCTATATCGATTACCCCAGGTACAGTTTGAACATCACGCCGAGCATACTCAGAGCCTGTAGATACCGTAAAATCCAAATTACTTTCATAAGGATCGGCTTCGATTGGAAGAGGCTTTATGACTGAAATTCCATCTAAAGTTTTAGTCGTTCCAGAGTTATTGCGTAAGACAAACTTATATGCACCGATGTCAGTGATTGCAAAATTATTAAAAGTCAAAAAGTTTTTCGACTTGTTAAGGAAGGTTTCATAAACTTGTACTTCGACCCCATTAGAATTAACCACGCTTAGTCTATTCACCTCATCCAATAAATTTCCTCTAATTTTAATATCACCTTGATAGTAACCGTCTTGGTATTCCCATACATCAAAGAGATCAGGCGACACATCATACAAATCAAAATAAGGATTCGTCGGCTCGACAACTGTATAGAACTGAGTGGATTTCAACGCCATATTCGATGAATCGGGGCCCATATAAAAATAGCAAAGACTGGCTCCAACTTTCGCAAAACGTAAAATGTTATCACTAAAGGATGGAGAAACATCCCCTGTACACGAAACCATGACAACGCCTTGTTGCGCCACGCCATGATACTCATCCACCCAAAGCGGATTGACCTCCACGAAGCCAACGCCTTTGCCAATTTTATCACCCGTATTTGGTTCTGCCAGCCCAGGATACTTTGAAATTTCAATACGAGAGTTTTCAGGATTCGCCGCAGCACGATTTACCGTAATGTTATATACCTTAGACCTAATGCCTACGTAATCATCCAAAAATTTCGGATTACCAAAAATCGGTTGCTCCTCCCCTCCGGTCGTGATATCCGAATAATAACTCACTCCACCAACCCCGTTGAAATATTGAGTATAAGTATATATTCCCGCGCGGGTCGCTTTTCCGATACATTGGGTAGTGAATACGGCTGGGGAAGGTTGGCCGTGCATCGAAGAGAAATTCTCAGGAGCGCAATCGAATGCGCTGGTATTGCCGCCATAATAACTAGTAATGTTTCGGTCCAGATATTCAGAGTTATCGAGGGTAATTGATGAGCTGAAAGTTATAGAGTCTCCGACCGTTACGTTCAAGTTCTCTGACTCAAAGAAAGTTGGACTGACATTAGGCGGGCTCATATAATGAATGATCACAGATGATTTCCCCATAGTAGATTCATCGTCTTTGAGCCCTTTCATATTCAAATACACAGTTTGAGATCCTGAGGCACACCCTAGAATATCCGCATTAACCTTCGCGGACATATTACCTCCTCGCGTAACTGTCAAATTGTTCAAAGTTCTAGTGCCAGCACATCCAGTTTGGACTATCGAAAAATTCACAGTCGAATTTGTCGGATCCGAGACCTCGCGCATTTGCGCCGCCACTCCGTAAACAATACCTTCATTGGGCCAAGCCACAATCTCAACCCCATATTGTAACCCGCCATAACCTGTGGCAGTTGACCATTCTCCGTGAGTTTTATATAAAGCCCGCCCTGAGCTCCATATTTTTACTAAATTATCGTTTTGGGACGATATCTTCAATCCTTCTAATAACTCAGGCTTGCCAGCAGAACCCCAAAAGGATTCATTTGCTGCGGAGGCTGGTTTAAGAGCATCCTTTTGGTTGACCAGATTAACTGTCTGGATTCCGACTAGTCCAAGCGCAACCAGAGCACTGGAGATTATATATGTTATAAATTTTTTCATGATTTCCTTTCAATCTATGATTAATATTTCTTGATCTTCAAGACTCGGTTTCGGTTTAGGTTTAACCGGAGGTTTGGGTTTTTTACTTGAAGTTGAAGCAGGCGACGGTTTGGGCGATGCCGAAGGAACAATTTCCGCCGAGCGAGATTTTGAAGTCTCTTTCGAAGATGTCGAAGTATCAGACTTGGATGAGGTATCTTTATCAACCTTATTAGAAGACGTAGATTCAGCTTGCGGAGCCAAAGAAGAGCTTGTTTGCGCACGCGTAAGTGTTTCGTCAGGAATTGCTCCTGTCGAAGAAGGACTAACACTGATCGAGTTGTCCTCAATTGCGGTCGCGCTGAGGTCGCGCGTTAAGCTGGCGTCATTAGTCGTAACCTCAGTTGATTCAGGAAAATCAAGAGCTACTTGCTCTTGGTCTGCGCTATGAGAAACATCCAAACTCGATGTTGTTGTATCATAAGATGCCGCACGATTATTGGTTTCATCAGTTACAGATTCGGCTTCAACATTTTCTGAATTTGTCGAATCTAAATCTCCTTCGGACTCCAACGGTTCAAAAACCAAAAACGCTAACAATCCTAAGATTAACACGACTAAAGGAATCCCGATTTTCATGACTAGCGAAGATTGACCGGCATGAAATAGTTCTTCCACCTTTTTGAGTGTACGAGGAGGTTGGGATAAACTATCGAATTTTTCAGGAACCAGTTTCTTTAAAATAATGATCAATTGCTCAATATCCGGTCGAGCTGAAGCCGGTCGTTTATGATCAAATAAAATCGAATCTTCAAAATCAATTAATTGCACTTCAAATTTAGAGTCAACCACAATGTTTGATGGTTTCAAATCCTGATGTAAAACTCCCGAATTGTGTAAGTTAACCACAGCCTTAATCAAATTACGACCTACGAGTACCGCATTTTTCGAAGCCGATGACGTTAAGCGACTTGAGGCGAATAATTTCTGTAAAAGATTATAAAAAACACCGCGATGCTTAGATCCGACGGCGTGGCTCAATCGTTCAGGCGCATTCTGTATATAAGACTCCAAAGTTGAACCGAGATAGCTGACAATCAAATAACGATATTGTTCAAACCGACCAGCATAATAAGGACGGTCAATTTTTTGAAGAGCATTTAACTCACTTTTGAATAATTGAGCCGCAATTTGGTCATCTTCGAATACCTTTAAAACGACCTTAGTATCACGTTGTTTAGCCAAAAGGACGGATGAGGTGGGAGACTGTTTCAATACTTCCAATACTTCCAAATGCTCTTTTTCCAAAATAGCTTGAATAATTTTTGTGTCCATAAATTCAAATTACGACCGAAAAACCTCGGTTGGAGCAAAACTTTTAGTTGTGATTAAGCGTCGGTAACCTCAAATCACAAATAAAAAAGTTATTTCAAATTTGAAAAAATATGATATAATAGTGTGAGAGTGAAATTGCTTATTTTAGACCGTGAGTTAACTGTAAACCATACTTGAAACCTAGGAAAACGCAATGGTAACTAATCGCGCTGTGATTAAATTCAGACCAAAACGATCAATGTTTAATGTGCGCGAGCATCCCAAGCCGATTGGACAATATCGCGCAGATCATATTTAGGTTGCCAATCCATTTCTTGCCGGATTAAATCATTGGAGGCAACTAAAATGTCTGGATCTCCAGGACGGCGAGCTGCCAAACGCGGATCGAAATCAATTTGAGTAACATCGTGAATTGCATGCAAAACTTCCATAACCGAAGAACCTTTTCCAGTTCCGACATTGAACGCGTGGTGTTCGCCGTTGAACGCTAAATATTTCAGCGCTTTAATATGGGCATCAGCCAAATCCGTCACGTGGATATAATCTCGGACGCAAGTACCATCCGGCGTATTGTAATCGTGACCGAAAACAATTGGTCTGAGGTTTTCTTGCAACTTTTTGAAAACAATCGGAATTAAATTCAAAGCGTAATCATCTCCCAGATCGTTCGCGGCAGCTCCAGCAGCATTGAAATATCTAAGAGCCACATACTTCAAGCCCCAAGCGGTTTCAGCATCTTTACACATCCATTCGGTGATTAATTTGGTTTCTCCATAAGGATTGATGGGTTTCTTAGGCGTGGATTCAGTGATTAATCCTGTCACTTCAGGCATCCCATATACTGCCGCAGAAGAGGAAAACACCAGTTGATTTACCTGAGAAGATTTCATAGCCTCTAATAAATTGACAAATCCGCCGATGTTTTGCTGGTAATAAAACTCGGGGCTTTTGACCGATTCGCCGACTTGCTTGCGGGCCGCAAAATGAATTACGAAGCGAATTTCATGCTCGTAGAAAATTTTATTGAGTTCGCGTCGCGCATCAGGTCTGGCTAAATCAAACTGATAGACTTGGGTCCCCTCAACTCGCGATTGTTTCCCAAAGCTCAAATCGTCCACGATTACAACCTTGTTGCCTTTTTGCTGATTCAACGCTCGAACTACAGTCGCGCCAATATAACCACACCCGCCAGTTACTAAAATATTCATATAGTCAGTTTATCGCCTCGCCAACAAAAGAGAGTTGGTCACGACCGAAACTGAGCTCAAAGCCATAGCCAATCCCGCGATAGCTGGGCTCAAAAAAATGCCAAATCCGCCCAAGACGCCAGCTGCAATCGGAATTCCTAAGATATTGTAGCCTAAAGAAAATGTCAAGTTTTGATAAATTTTGCGCATAACTTGTCTCGCTAATCTAATCGAAACCGC
>JAITFB010000082.1 GCA_031281695.1 Candidatus Servula neotermitis | reverse complement strand
TTTTGGGTTTCAAAACCGCATAGACTCCGTCATTGAAAATTTCTTCCCAATCAATATCCGGCATAAAATAACTCGCGATTGCCTGAGGAACCGTTTGGGAGATATGCTCTGAAACTTGCAGCATAAATTCACGTCCGTAATTAGTTACCAAAAAATAGTCAGGATTATGTGTCTCTGAAGCGACAGCAAGCCCATTACCGCCAGGCCTAGGAAACAACACACGATTCGGTAGCAAATATGTCATCACATCGCCAGAAGTCATAACACTACTATTTTCTGGAATCACCTCCAAGACTTTTTTGAAATATTCACCACGAGAAAAATTAAAATAATGTTCAGATTGCCTGACTTGGTTGGTTTCCCAGTCTAAAAAAGTTGTATCGGTGCTCGGGCCATCAAATAGCAAAATATGTAAAGGCGTGAATCTATATCCTAAAAACAAAGATACCCCAAGAGAAACAACCATCACGCAAATTCCGGAATAGATTGCAAATCGTTTAGCAATCCGTTTGTAACCGCGATGAAATCTTTCTTTCCATTTTTTTGAACTAGCAATCCCCGAAATAACAAAAATAAACGCAATATAAATAACTGGCATCGAAATAGCATCATGATGCCAATAATAATCTGATCTCCCTGTTACAAAACGAGCAATTATTTCTGGTAAGACCAACAGAGTAATTGGGCTAAAGACAAAAATAACTCCTCCTGAAATTAAGATCAAAAAGACAATCAACAATTGAGATGGGTCAAAAAAATTTCCAAACAAAACACCAAAATCTATTTGGCCTAAATACAAACTAGTACCACTAGGATTGAACGCTGGAATAATTACGGCAAACTCCAACACAGCCCAAGCCAAACCCCAAACCGAGAGCAATAAATTTTTGCCGTTCTTCGTTACAGCCCATAAAATCAGACCATATAATATCACTATCAAGCACAGCTCTTCTTTTACGAAAACCAAGGAAGACATCCAAATAGCTGACGCATTATTCGATTGTTTTGAATAATAAAATAAAGAAATAGCTATGATGAGAACACCAAAAGCAATCTCATGAAACTGTACGAACACAGCATATTCAATCCCAAAACTGAATCCGAAGGCTAAACCCACTAAAACGCCGAAGATTCGGTTAACTTTGCTATAGCCTATATACCCCACCACGGATGCTGAAATTGCAAACAATAAATTTTGGAGCAAAATTAACGAAAAACCGTTCGGAATTAACCAATAAAAGGGGACTGCCAAAATTATAATCGGTGAAAAATGATCCCCCAAAATAATCATATCTTTTATAGTACTAAACGGCGGTTCAAAACTCGCGTATTTAGAAACTGCTTGCTCAAAAATCGCTAAATCATAAACAGGACTATAATAACTCTGCCACTGTTGAACTGAAAACAACATATAGATTGAAAATATAACCACCGCTGGAATAGGAATCGACCAAAAACGTTGAACAAATTTTCGGAAATCAAATCCCATGATCCACCCTTGTTGTTACTTTATATAAGGTGGGACCTAATGTATTTAGAAAGCTACGAGAGAGAGAGAGAGAGAGCTCTTCTCATCTTATTTTTGACCTGTTGTGAAATCATAGGTTTAGTTTAGGGGAGTTGCTGGTGGAAAAAAATATTTTGCAAACGTGAATTTTGGTGAAACAAAACTATAAACTAGCGGCAACCAGCGGAAAGCGTTTCTTAGATTGGGCTGGTTCAAGGACTTGGATGCTGGCAATTTCAGAGGGTCTTACAACAACTGCAGGATACGCATCGGTCTTTAAGATCAGTGGTTGCATGTAAATTTAGGTGGGAAATTAAAAAGTTCTCCTAGTGTAATTTGATTACATTGGTAAAAAAGGAGAACTCATTAATAATTTGCCAGATTACCATCTTAGAATAACGGCAATCTGTTCCTGACTTTAGACTCCTAAAAATTTAGAATTAAAAAAATCTAGGTGCTAGACTTCAATCTAACACCTAGATTATGTGAGTGATCGCTTTAGGCAATCAACCCAACCGCATCAGGAAAGGAAAAAATGCGGCTTATTTAATCGGTACTCCAGACTTCCCCAATACATCAGCCAACTTGCGCATAAACTGAGCCATCGCACCGCGATTAACCACATCTTGGGGTTTATACGTGACCTGGCCTTTAGAATTCCCGGAGCCCAATGTGATGCCTTGATCTTTCAGCCAATTAATCGCACCGATCCGATTAGCAGTTAATCCAGCCACTTTAGTTGTATCGGCGTTTTTCCCGTATTGCAAGTTCACTCCGTTGAGAGTCACGTCCGGAAAAGTGCTGGAATTAGCTGGTATTGGAGTTACTCCGGCGAACTTTTGCATAAATTCCGCCATCGCGCCTCTATTAACCGGCTTCTTAGGGCAAAACTTAGTTCCATCAGAATTACAACCCGTGGTGATTCCAGTTTCGGATAGCCACTGAATCGCATAGTACCTGGCTAAATTAGCTTCAGAACCTGCCGACAAATAACCAATGTCGTTAATCTTGGTTTGGCGACCTTGATAACGCGCTGCAATTTGTTCATCAGTCCAACCTGCTAGTTTTTGTAAAAACTGGGCCATGGCACCGCGAGTTACAGCGTTTTCCGGTTCATATTTACAATTAGAACCGCCGCCATTAGTACAACCTGAACCAACAGTCACCCCCGTTTTGGATAGCCACATAATGTCAGCTCGTCGAGCTGCAGAAACATTATTCACGTCAGTGAAAGCCAATTCCTTACCTTGCGCTGCTGGAATATGGTCAACGATAGGATTGACTGGTTGAGCTGGCGCTGAGGTCGGAGGGGCCGGGGTAGGCACTGGGGTAGGCAACACCGGATCCTGACTCGGAGGCACTGGGGTAGGCGTAGGAGTCGGGGTAGGCTCTGGGACCGGATGACCTGGAGTTGGTTTTTCGACCGGAGGAACCGGGGTAGGTTCTTCGCTAGGTGGAACTGGTCCAGGAGTGGGAGGAACTGGAGTCGGAACTGGCTCTGGTTCTGGAATCAAAATCGATACTTCTTGATCAAAGCGATAATTTCCGTTAGAGCCTGTCGAACCCGAAACTGCTAATCCGCTGATTCGCCCTACATAAAGACCAGGAGCAACTTCTCCTAAATTCCAACGATTAGTCGTGTCTTGATACTCACGAGTTTGAGCATTACCATCAAATTCTACTGTTAGCTTCACATCGGCTGTTTCTGCTCCGAGAATTTGATAGCCCAAAGACAATTGATTGTTCGATTGAATAAAGTCGAAATCATTCAAGCTGGGAACTTGCAACTCAATAGTTTGAGGGGCCAAAGTTACGGGCGTTTCTTCAAAACCTGCGAAGCCATTCAAAGTAACTTCATGGGTTTTTCCTGGAATTTTTTTACCAAACATATGAGTTCCCGTGCGTGAATCACTCTTCCAAGTATGTTCGCCGTACGTGAAAGTCAAATCAGCATAATTCGCGTTTTCAATCTTCCACGACACACCATAATTGTTTTGGTCATCTTGAACGAAACTAAAGTCGGTTACTTTAGGTACACTAAAAATCGTTTTTTGATTGTAATAAGTGTAAGTACCTAGTTCTCGCCCATCCGCTGACTTACGAGTAATCGTTCCATTCAAAGCAGCAACGAAAACATCTCCTGGAACCAATGGCTTCAAGGTAAACCGGCCAGTGGGTTCATCAACATGAGTCTTTGTGGATACTGCTCCTGATACTTGTATATCTAAAGCGACCACATCGGCATTGGAGTTCCCCCAGTTAAAAACTACATTCCCATCTTTAGCGTTCATATAGAAATCTAAATTATTTGGAACCTCATAATCGATCGTAGAATCGTAATAGTAAGTTCCGGGAACTGTTCCTCCTGTTCGAGACGCTAAACCTTTCAGTTCAGCTTTATAATAAACGCCGGGAGCTTTTTCTCCTAAATCAAGTTCACCGCTCATTTCATCAATTGCTATTTGATTGTTATGAAAACCGCTCGCTTTCAACTCGCCAGTAACGCTGGTCGCGTCGCTAAAACTGTAAGCAACACCCAAAGAATTACGGTCGCCGCTATTCCAAGCGATACTAGAAGCTCCTGGAACTAACAAAGTGATGGTTTGGCTGGGAATTTGATAAATAATGCCGCCTAATTCATCTGACGCTTTAGCTGATCCTGTCAAAGTTGCTGTATAAGTTCCGCCTAAAATCTTTTCAGGCAAACTCCAAGTCCCAGCCAAATCAGTGATGGTCTGGCTAGCATTCCGACTTCCGGATAAGGTCATAGTGAATGTTTGAGAAACTGCGCCAGTTACTTGAGCCTTGAAGTCCAAACCTAAAGAATTATCTTTATCGTTTTGAACCCATTCCCAAGTATCAACTTTGACATCAGGGATTACAGTGGTGACAATATAATCCTCATCTCCTAAATCCGTAACATAGCCTTGGGCGTTAGTAACCGTTCCGCTCAAAGTAGCTTTATATGTTCCCGGAGTTTTGTTCAATAAGGCTATAGTTCCGCTGTCAGCCGCGAGAGTCTCGCTAGTAATTGACCCATCAGGAGACTCGACAGTTATTGTCACAGTTCCGGATACGTAATGAGTCAAAGAATAACTCACACCCATGACATTGCTCGAAGCTGTTTCAACAAAACCCAGTTTCTTCAAAGCCGGAGCGGTATTGGACTTATATTCGATCAACAATTGCTGGTCATTCATAACTGAGCCCAAGCCATCTTGAGTATTTAGCTCATATGAAAAAGAATCTTTCAAGTTTTCCAAAACTGTCTTAGTCGTAGTTCCATCCGTAAGCTTTAATTTACGCATGACAAACTCTGAACTAACGGTTCCTTCGTAACTAACCGAACTACTGGTAGCTGGATATTTATGAACCATTACTTTGAGATCACTCGTAGAATACATCGTTCCGGTTGAGCTGACTACCGATCCGGCTTCAACATAGTTCGATGAAATATTAGTCATGCAATCGAAAGCGATGGAGTTAGTGCTACCATGCAGCATAGGAGCGTAACCTTGATTGACTTTAGATAAGTCCCAATTTTGGTTCGAAAAACCTAAGTTAGTCCAAAAATCCACTTTGGAAAAATCTGAACAATTAGTCGACTTACCATCGTAAGCCACGAAAGAACCTTGCGTGCGCGATGAATCAGTACTAGTTCCAACGTAACCTTTATGTTGGTCTGAACTCGAAGAAACGCCGTTCCAATGATAAAGACCTTCGATCACGTCAGATTGATCCTCTACCGACATTCCAACGGCTGAAACATGTGAAACTTTAGCCAAATTCACTAAATTGCTCAAAGTTTTAGATCGGTTAATGACTCCTACGAATCCGCCGGCTGTCGGGGTAGTCCCTTTCGCTCCCGCAACATAGATGTTTCCGGAATTAACACTGGAAGATATAGTGGTCGTTACAGCTGAGCTATCTCCAACCAATCCGCCGACATAAGTCGTCCCTTGAACATTGCCTGAATTAAGCGAATCTTCAATAACCAAAGAATTTCCTCTGGCTACGGATCCGATCAAAGCGCCTACGCGGTCAGCCTCGGCCGAAACATCAGCTGAGTTAGAAGAGCGATAGATTTGAGCCGAATAAGCTTTACCAACCAATCCGCCGACATTAGTCGATCCAATTACAGTTCCGAAATTATGGGCATTCGTCACTAATAATTTTCCATCAGTTTGACCTAATAATCCGCCAACGAAAGCGTGACTTTGGGCTTCAATTGTTCCAAAATTTTTCGCGTCTGCGAAATCGGCATTACCTTTAACTAAACCGCCTAATCCTCCAATATTATCGCGCATGTATCCATCGAGCCTACCATGATTGACCACATTCTGACCTTTGAAAGATCCAGCATAACCGAAAATTCCTCCAACGTTTTCATATCCTTCAGCGATATTAGCGTAATTGACTACATCCGTTGCGACTAAATTCGCGCCATTATAACCAATGATTCCGCCGACATTTGATGCAACATTAGCTTGAATCTCGCCTCTCGAAGTAATTGAACTTAGAGTCGTATCGCCTTCAGCGTATCCAACTAAGAGCGCGGAATATCTCCGGCCATCGACAGTTCCGCTTACATCCAAATTAGAAAAGCTAGCATCTTTAGTATAGCCAAATAAACCATTATAATCAGAGTTTGGACTATTGACAGCCAAACCAGTCAAACTTTGAGTTTGATCAGCGAAAACTTTGCCTGAAAAAGGAGAATCTTCGGTTCCGATAGCAGTCCAGCCAGTTTTTCCTTGATCAGTACGCGACATTTCAGATAAATCTAAATCGGTTCCAATCTTCCAATTTCCACCAGTTTGATAGCCTTTAGCTCCGAAATTAACTAGTTGACGCATACACTTCAGGTCATCATTAGTCATGATCAAATAAGGATCCGCTTCAGTTCCAGCGTGGTCAGCAATATTATCAGTTTGAATATCAGAGCTACAAACCGTCGGAGTTGGCTTTCCGCTTGCGTAACTTACACTTAAAGTAGAGTCGTCACGTAAAGGAACTGAAGGGCTGTCTTCATGAACATAAGTAAAAGTTCCAGTTCGATTTTGATCAACTAAGACGCTTTGACCGTTAGAATTGATTGAAACAATACTATCCGCATAAAAACCAGGCGCGACCGTCATACGATATTTGACTGAATCGATATTCGCAGGATAAACCGCAACTAGGGTGTTCGTCGATCCGTAAACTGGTTGAACTGGGACATCTAAGCCAGTAATCGTTCCAATGTCAGAAACATTGCCTAATAACGTAGTTGAGCACGCAAAGCTTTTAGACAAAGTGTATCCTTCGATGTCGCTATTCAAAAAGGGTACGAGTCCTTCTTCGGCTTGATTTGCGTTCCAAGTTGATTCTCCAAATTGCATCTTTTGTTCCCAAAAATTCAGGGTCGCAAAGACTGAACAACCTACAGTTTGACCTTGCCAAGACTGGTAATTACCAGTCGAAGTAATCGCAGTATCCGCATTGCCTTCAAAGACTTTAAACAGGTCAGCATTTTGACTAGTACCTTTCCAACGATACACATTACTAACTGTAAAAGCTTTAGAACTATTAACGTTAGCCAAAGCGGCCGCATTAGATCCAGTTCCGGGCGTGATCACTTGACTAGTCACGACCACATTGGACATTGAACCGGTCCCGCCACCATGTAATCCGACTACTCCTGCCGCTGTATCGTTGGAAGCTTCAATATCTCCAGCGTTCAAAATATGGGATAAAGCAGTATTATTTGCAGAACCAACAATGCCTCCAGCAGTCGAAGTGGCCTTTATCTTCCCATAATTTGCGGCTTGGTTAATCGTATTCTCGCCGTTGGAAGCGTATCCTACCATACCCCCAATTTCCATACTTCCTGTCACGTCCCCCCAGTTCGCAGCTCGTTCGATCTTTAGATTACTATTATAAACATTTCCTATGATTCCAGCGACTCGTAAAGCCGAACTAGCTTGAATTTCAGCGTAATTAAAAACATCAGTTAAATCAACCGACACATTAGTAGTACCGATAATTCCGCCGATGCCTTCGCCCTGTTTCGAGCTCCAAACTTTACCGTAGTTGAAAGCGCTCGAGATCGCAAGAGATCCTTGGGCTCCACGATCATTAGATACATAACCCACAATTCCTCCAGCCGAATCCCCTTTAGTCGCTTTAGACGTTGCGGACAATGTAATTTGGCCATGGTTAGTCGCACTTTCAATACTGCTATCTGCGCTCAAAAATTGACCTACAATTCCGCCGGTTTTAGCTTGCGTCTGTCCATTTAATCCGACAGTAATATCTCCGTGGTTAATTGCATCATCAATTTTTGCCGACGAATAAGATTCTGCTACGATTCCTCCGACAACATTTCCGTCCGCAGTAATTTTACCATAATTACGAACGTTAGTTAATATAGGGTAATCAGAACGAGAAATTAATCCTGCAACATAATTGCCTTTGCCGTAAATTGCTCCGGAGTTTTTCGCATTAGTCAAGGATAATGTGCCTTGTGTGTATCCGAACAAGCCTGCGACAAACCCGCGACCGCCGTTTATATCTCCAATATTCAATAGATTATTACCTATAATCGTCGATTTTTCATTGTTGACAAAAGTGCCCACGAGTCCACCAACCTGTTCAGCGTTAGTCGCAGTCACATCGCCAGAGTTCAAGACTTTATTCATTACGATATAAGTCCCACTCGCCGCTAAACTAGCTTCGATAATCCCCAAAATTCCACCAGTTCCCAAACGGGTTCCGCTATATAAAACATCTCCGTAATTTGTTACAGTTTCAGCAACGAAGAGACCTGAAATCTTATAACCAACTATCCCGCCAACTCCCTTGATATTCAAAGTTGAACTATGAACGTCAGAAACAATCTTTCCGTAGTTTTTACTATTATAAACGTAATGGTTTCGAACTCCTCCATTCCCAATAATTCCCCCCAAGCCTTTGCCAGCAACAGCCGACTTTTGCGAAATATTACCAGTGTTTTTAGCGCCTTCAATAATCACTTTATTGTCGTTAAGACTAGCCGGACCTGATGGGGTAGACCCAATAATTCCGCCAACCGCAGCATTTCCCGAGATGTCAGCCGAGTTGGACACATTAGTTAGAGTAACTTCAGCGTTAGTCGAACCGATCATTCCCCCAGCGGTTCCGGTCGAAACTGAAATAAGACCAGCGTTAGTTGCATTTGTCACATTGATTCTAACGCCTGCGCTATTCGCTCCCACTATTCCTCCAGCGCCCGAAGCAGCTTCAATTGTTCCATCATGAGCTACATCCACAAAACTCAAAGTTGTATCAATATTCGCAGAACCACTAGTCGAGCCCAAAATCCCTCCGACTCTAAAATGTAAACTACCGTTACCTTGGAGTTCGATGTTTCCAATACTAGAAACTTTACTCATAGTTGTATCATTAAGAGCCATACCGATAATTCCACCGAAATTATCGTTAGACGAGTCCAAACCGTGGATCAAAGCACTATTGGTCGAACTAACAATATTCGCTCCGCAACTATAACCAATCAAGCCTCCGACAGATCCACTTCCTTGAATCGCTCCAGTGTTCTTAACATTACTTAGAGTTTGCGCGCGCGATTTTGAGGGGCTAACAGAATCGCAAGATACTCCAAAAATCCCGCCGACTTCAACACCTTCTGCGTTAATAGTTCCTGAATTTTGGGAATCGTTCACTGAAATAGTATGAGTGCTGTCGCTGTTACGATTAATACTGCCTCCCAAACCACCGACCGCATTACCACTCGAGCTAATCTTTCCTAAGTTTGAAGAATCATCAATTATTACATTTTTACTCCGAGTCAATCCAATTAAACCACCAATTTCATTAGCGCCTTCAATATTCCCCTTGTTCGTAGAGGACTTAACCGAAACCTCAGCCGGAGCATTCAAATAAGATCCAACCATTCCACCTATCATATTTTTTCCCGCCAAAGTTCCACTATTTTCCGATTTTTCGATAGTGATGTTTTTATCGGCAACAGCGATTAAACCGCCAACATAATTACCGCTCGAACTTACTTTACCAGTGTTGAACGAATTCGTAATTTTTGTTTCAACAAAACCAGGTTCGCTAGCTTGAGAATAACCAACTAAACCGCCAACTATGCTATTTCCAGATTCATCTACACCCGCCGAGATCGAGCCAGTGTTGGAAGATTGATCAACTAATAAAGTGTGTTCAGCTTGACCAACTAACCCACCGACGACCCGTCCGTCGGCATTTGCTTGAATTTGGCCCTGATTTGCCACGTTTTCTAAACTGAGTTTGGCCTGAGCTAAACCTACAATTCCGCCAGTTCCCCAATCGACATTAGTAGTAACATCGCCTGAATTCAAAGCTTGATCAATTTTCAAAGTGTGTAATTTAGTAGTGCGACCAACAATCCCAGCCGAACGAGCATTACCCGTTATAACGCCTTGGTTGGTTACATTATGCAATTCAGAAGTTCCCGAGATCTTCGCTACCTCAGGTTCTTGTCCAGCATAACCAATAATTCCGCCTAATTCAGAACCTTGAGGCGCCACTATATTAGCGGAGTTGAAAGCGTTGGAAATTTGTATGCCCGCTTCAACATAACCCACGATTCCGCCCACGCCATATTTACTAGCATTAATAGTTCCACCAATCACACCTACCCGATTAAGTTTGATTGATTTATTGAGAGCTTCTCCCATTATTCCACCACCACCCATACTGCCTGAGATCGAAATTTGAGCATCTTGAACGTAAATATCTTGATAGTTTCCAGCTCCTATTTCACGCCCAACAAATGCAGCGCTATCTTCGCCAGCTTTTACTTCTGGACTAGCTAAAGCAATGTTAGAAAATGTTGAACCATTAGAGACTCCGAACAATCCCTGTAAAGCTGAATTTTCACGATCAATAGTCAAATCAGTGAACGTCATTGTGGAATCGGCTTTAAAGTAACCAACGAAAGGGTTTTTGACTGTTCCAATTGGAGTCCATCCCCCACTTCCTCCAGAAGCGGAAGCGGCACTTAGACTAATATTATTTTGCGTAACTTTCCAATGTTTTCCAGCATAACCAGGAACTCCTTGGTTGACTAATTGGCTCATGCACCATAGATCATCGTCAGTTTGAATTTCAAACGGATCATCTAGACTTCCGTTTCCGGCTTTAATGCCCGGAGTTTGCGCGGACGCAGAACATGAAGTTAGAGCATGCGCAACTTGGACTTTTTGAAGCCATGGGTTAATATTAGGATTGATTATAAAAGCAAACGCTAAAGCAGTTGTAATTATTGCGGCTGTCAAAGTCCGTAATAATTTGGACTTAGACTGTAGCGAGTTGAATTTGGACAGATTTTGGCTGCGATCCATTGGTATTCGACCTTCCTTTGTCAAATATCAAATTCGGATTACGGGGCGGCGAATTATCCAAGATGTTCTTGGCATAATCGGCAAACATACCC
This sequence comes from Candidatus Servula neotermitis, assembly GCA_031281695.1. GTDB lineage: Bacteria > Actinomycetota > Actinomycetes > Actinomycetales > Bifidobacteriaceae > Servula > Servula neotermitis. Next base: position 2,653 of record JAITFB010000082.1, on the reverse strand, counting down.
AAATTCGTCCGAACTTGATAATTGTTTCGGTTATGCCTCGGGTTAATAATATCACAAACGAGTAGAGCACATCCATTTAGAAAATAGTGTGGCTTTACCGTTATAACGGATCGTGCCGAGGTCTCACGTATCACTATTTCATCTTATCGGTGCAAAAAGGGAATGTCAAGTTAAATCTCAAAAATTTTTTAAATCTGTTAATACTACCAAGATCAACTGACTAATTTATATGGAACAACTAAGACCAAGTGGAAATTTTTTGAATCTAAAAAATAAAGCCAATAGCTTTCAATTGTTCTCTCCCAGCTTCGGTAATCATTGACAAATCCCAAATGGGATCCCAAACCCAATTAATTTGAACATTTCTCACCACTCCCATTAGCGTTTGACGAACTTGACTTTCAATAGAGCCGGTCAAAGGACACATAGGGGTCGTAAGAGTCAGATCTAAAATGGCTGTCTCACCAGCCATAGGATCAGTTTCAATTTTAATTGCGTAAACCAAACCCATATCCACGATATTCAACATAATTTCGGGATCAATTACTTGATACAAACAATCGCGAACTCTCTCTTCAAGCGGATTCACGGCGTGAGCTGAGTCATTCTCGAGAGCAGAAATACTAGAGCGTTCAGGTTTTGCGACCTTCGCGACGTCAAAACTAGCGAGGTCAGAATCAGCGACATCAATATCGTTAGGACCTGTTTCAAATGCTACCGTAGTTTGAGCATGAGGGTTGGCGATATCCACGTCAATCCCAAAATCATCGTTTATAACATCGTTATCAGTCTCAAACATTTTGTAACAAATCTTTCAAGCTCATCCAACCTAACAAAGCGCACTTAATTCGATTGGGGTAATTTCGGACATTATAAAACGCCATGGCGTCGCCTAGAGAGGCAGCTTCTTCTTCAGAAGGTTCAAATTGTAGGTCGGTCAGCATATGCTCAAATGATTCCAAAGTTTTATTGGCAGATTCGATGGTTGTACCCATAATCAATTTAATCATAATGCTGGTAGAAGCTTCCGAAATCGAACAGCCACTGCCAGCCCAATTCAGGTCATCTACCATCAACTTGCCACGATCGAAAGCAGATTTAGCGGCTGAGGTTTCGCCCTGGTTAGCGTGAACATCGACTTCGGCGACAGCATTATTAGCTGATTTATTGGTAACAATTTTGGCTTGAAGATACAATTCGTCGCCGCAGGTGGGGTTTACTTGATGGGAAATTGGACAATCAGAATGTAAGTGTTGAAGCTTTTGCATAATAACTTTAGCCCCTACGGTGATTTCATCAACTTTATGAAATGGTTTACGGGCAACGTCCAAGATTAACGATTGATACAATTGAGCCAAATCCTCATTCCAAAATTCAGACACCGAAAAAACCTCGAACTTTCGACAAGGTTTCAATAAACTGATCAATTTCTGCGAGAGAATTATAAGCTGAAACCGAAGCTCTAACTGATGCTGGAACCCCAAAAATTCTGTGCAGAGGCTTCGTACAATGATGTCCAGCTCGAACGCAAATATTTTGTGAATCGAAAAATTGTGCAACATCATGTGGATGCACCCCTTCGACCGTGAAAGCCACAACGCCGATACGATTATTATGATCGGTTGGGCCTAGAATTCGAATACCATCGATATTTTGAATCTCCAATAATTTCTCAGTCAGGGCATACTCATGGTCAATCAGGTTCGTTCTTCCCACATGTTCTATAAATTCAATCGCTGCCATGAGACTATAGATCGAATCGAAATTCTTAGTTCCAGATTCAAAGCGTAATGGAGAATCTACGAAACTACTGGTTTCTAAAGTAACATCTTCAACAATACCACCTCCATAGACCACAGGTTGTAATTGTTCAAGCAATTCGGATTTACCGTACCAAACCCCTGTCCCGAAAGAAGCAAACATTTTATGCCCGGAAAATCCAGCGAAATCTATATCCAAATCATGAAAATTCACATTCAAATGCGGAACGCTTTGACAAGCATCTAATACTGTAATAGCTCCGACTTGATGAGCAGCTTGAATAATAGGCTGAACGTCCGTAATGGCCCCAGTCACATTAGACAAATGTGTGAACGCGACAATTTTGGTATGGCTTGTAATAATCTCTTCTAAACGATCGATGCGAATTCGTCCAGAGGGGTCAACTTTCAACCAACGCAATTTCGCCCCTGTTCTATGAGCTAACTTTTGCCAAGGAATCAAATTCGCATGATGTTCAGCTTGAGTCAAAACAATTTCGTCTGCAGCTGTCAATGCCAAAGGTCCGAAAGACAAAGTATCATTCAAAAACGCATAACTAATCAAATTCAAAGTTGAAGTCACATTACTGGTAAAAATAATTTCATTAATATCAGCCCCTACGAATCCAGCTACTTTCTTTCGCGCATCCGCTAATAATTGATCAGCTCTTTCGGCCAATTTGTAGTTTCCCCGTCCAGTGTTGGCGTTCTTAGATACGAAAAAATCATTTATGGCATCAATGACATACTGGGGGCGTTGAGTTGTCGTAGAATTGTCTAAATATATTAAATCAGGATAAGTTCGAAAGATGGCAAACTCGTCGCGTAAGTTTAGCATAGCTTTAGTTTATGCTGAGCCAGTTAATCGCCCAAACAAAATGCGATTTATAAAA
>JAITFB010000068.1 GCA_031281695.1 Candidatus Servula neotermitis | reverse complement strand
GATGGCCACGTTAGGCATAATCCGAAATATTTGCGCTTGGGGAAGTGCGGCTTCGTAGACTGAGAGTTGCGGCGCAATGGCCACAGTCCACAATTGACCAGCGAATCCAGTTAATTGCTGTAACACTGCTGGGACATCGGCCGGTCGCACAGCTATCACGATTAAGTCACTGCCGATTGCAGCTGACAAATTGTCTCCTCGCCTAAAGATTTTTACTTTATTTCCACCACCATCACCACTATTGCTGCTACTGCCATTGCCAGCACTACTACCATATCCTGTGCAACCACCACCAGCACTACCACCACTATCATTGCTACTGCCGCTGCTGTTACTATCACTACTCTTAGTACTGTTACTGCCATCATCAGTACCACCACCATATCCTGTGCTACCAGCATTATCACCACTACTATCACTGCTGCCACCACCACCATCACTACCACCACTATCATTGCTACTGCCGCTGCTGTTACTATCACTACAATTAATACTGTTACTGCCATCATCATCATTATCACCACCACCACCACCACCACCACCATATCCTGTGCAACCACCACCAGCACTACTGCTAACACACCCTACGCCACCAGTATTGCCAGCTGCGGCAGTGCTCGGAGGGGTTGGATGATTATCTGTAACTTCGGCGGGCGCCGGGCAGTTTTGGGTGGTGCTCGGGCTAGCTAAAACTTGATAGAGTATTTTCCCTAAGTGGCCGTAACCGATTAGAGATATGGCTGGGGGTTGATTTGACATACAATAATTTTAGTTTATTAATCGATGACCGTCGAAGTATTGTTTCTGGATCTAGTGAATAATTGCTAGACTTTGACCAACAGCTAAAATTATTCAGTGGAAGACAAGTTTAAATTGACACCAGAAGAAAACGTGTTTTTAGCCAAGAAAAATTTAGTATCCAATATTTATACTGAGGCTAAAATTGAGGATTTGAATATTACCTTTCCCCAAACTGAAGCCATTTTGAACGGTGGCAACGTGCCATCTTTGCCGTTGGACACCATTAATACTATTCTGAATTTACGTGACGCGTGGCATTATGTGTTCGATCATTTGAATGATAGCGTGACGCTGGACTATATTAAACAAATCAATTTTTGGGTTTCGCGCAATCAGAGTTTGAAGTGGGGAGAGCTGAGGAATGGTAAAGTTGGTATTGCTGGAACTGACCACCAACCACTAGTGCCTGATCCCGAAACGACCGAGCAACAAATAACGACTATCACTGGGCAAGAATTGTCTGCTACCGAACTTGCTTTAAATTTAGATCTATACCTGTGTTATAACCAGCTGTTTTGGGATGGCAATAAACGCACGGCTCATATTGCTGCCAACGCTTGGCTGATTCAAAATGGTTGCGGAGTTTTAGCGGTGCCCGAAAATCAAATCGCGCAGTATCACGCTTTATTGCGATATTTTTATCAAACTGGCGACGGCGAAATGTTCAAAAAGTTTTTGTATCAAAAATGTTTGTTTGGGTTGGAATAGTTTATGGTCAATATTTATGTGATAATCCAGCACTGCTAAGCTTATTGCAATGAATGAAAAAATTCGGCAAGTAATGCGCTGTCCGTGGGGAGACACTGACGATCAATTGATGCGGGATTATCATGATCAACAATGGGGAAAGCCAATGCATGGTGAGCGGGAATTGTTCGAAATGTTGTCGCTGGAAGGTGCTCAGGCGGGATTGTCTTGGTCAACTATTTTGCATAAACGGGAAAATTATCGGCAGGCTTTTGATAATTGGGAGGTGGAAAAAATTGCTAGTTACGCTGGTGGAAAAATTGAAGAATTATTACAGGATGCGGGAATTGTGCGCAATCGCTTAAAAATTAGGTCAGTGGTCACTAACGCTCAAACAGTTTTACAGCTGGGCTCATTTTCGGATTGGCTTTGGGCGCAAGTGGATGGTCAACCGATTATTAACCAGTGGGCCCAGCAATCTCAACTTCCGGCTAAAACTGAACTGTCCGATCGAATCAGTAAAGATATGAAAAAATTAGGTTTTAAATTTGTTGGAAGTACTATTGTTTATTCTTTGATGCAATCGGTCGGCATGGTCAACGATCACCTAATCAGTTGTGATTTTCGTTTCAGTGCAGTTTTGTAAAAAATTTTTGGAATACTTGAAAAAATTCGGATTGTTTATTTTGACGCGTCATTCCCGCCAACAGCTAATCTTATAAAGAGGAATATGCTGGAATTATTAGCTGTCGGTATCGGCGGGTTTATTGGTGCTTGCGCTCGGTTTGGGCTGAGCAAATTTTTCAATCAGTATCCAGCCTTTCCCTACGGAACGCTTTTTTCAAACGTGGTAGCTGGCTTATTGATCGGAATTGTAATCGGCGTCGAAAGGGAGTTGATTGAAATTCCAACCCACGCAAAACTCTTTTTGACCACTGGTTTGTTAGGAGGTTTGAGCACTTTTTCAACTTTCAGCCTCGAAACGGTGGTGCTGCTGGAAGATGGGAATTATTTGAAAGCCGGAGCAAACACATTGCTCAATCTCGGACTGAGCATTGCGGCAGTAATGGCTGGTTTCTTGATCGTGAAGTTGATCACAAGAGTTGTAAATCCAACATGAGTTGGTATATAAAAACCCGCTCATCTGGGGTATCGCTAACAATTAAGAAATTGTAAAAAAATTAAAGTTTCATATTTTTTAACTTTGAGCCGTTGGATGGTGTAATTAATCTAAAACTATGAAGAAATTTGTTACAATTGGAGTGTCAGTAATGGTAATTGGTCTGTTTGTAGTAGGATGTAGTTCAGAGTCCAAAGATATTGATTCGGATATTTCAGATAGTTCGTACAGTAGCGATACAGTTGATCCTAGTCTTAGTTCGAGCCCTAGTTCAAGCGTAAGTTCGGATCCCAGTCAATCAGTTTCGGAAAGCGATTCAATTTCCAACGGAGAAGATTTTTCGAACTTTGCTGGTGTTTATAAAAATGCTCAAGGAGAGACTGTTACTTTGAGTGCTGATGGTGGGACTAGTGAGGATCAAAAAGGATCCGGATTATTGCTTGATCCAGCCGGATATTGGAGTTGGGGAATTGTTGGGAAAGTCAGTGACACGGCTTTGTATAGTTTGAGAATTTATCCAGTTGGTGTGGAAGTTTCTGGTGGAATTGAAACCGATACAACGCAAGCACGCTTGTTCCAAGGACAAAATGAACCGATGAACGCTTCGGAATTTTATTATTTAGTGAAATGATTTCCTTGAGCCAAGAATTTCGTTTTTATGAATAATTTGTAATTTTGCTTGGTTATTTTCAGTCATATTCCTAATCTGTGAGAGTTCGCATTTAGCATATAGTGGCTGGGTGGATCAAGCAAACTAAACATTTTGAAAACGGAAGGGTTCATGGCCACGGAAAAAGGAAACGTTGATGGAAAAACAACGTCTAAAAAATCTTCTAAAATAGATCAAACAGTCGCGATCACGACTAAAAGTAAGTCGGGAGTTTTAAAAACTGAGTCGAGCGCTAAAGTTGCGGAGGCAGCGGCGGAAAAGTCAGCTAAAACGAATTCGCAGACTAAAAATTTAGGAGAACCCAACCGAATTAGTTTTTCGAGAATTACTACGCCGATTGATGTCCCGTATTTATTAGAGATTCAAAAAGATTCTTTTGACTGGTTGATTGGGGCTAAAGATTGGCAAGAGCGTAAGCGCAAGGCCATTGAAAACGATGACTTTATGTTTGACCGTAAATCTGGATTGGAACATTTGTTTGATGAAATTTCGCCAATTGAGGACGATAAGAAATCAATGGCACTTACTTTTTCCAAACCACATATTGATTCTCCGGCGTACACTCCTTGGGAATGCAAACGCAATGACATTACTTATGCGGGGCCTTTATATGTCACAGCTTTATATGAGCATTATGAAACTGGCCAAAAAATCCGCCAAACAGTTTCGCTCGGTGATTTTCCATTGATGACTGATTCCGGAACTTTTGTAGTAAACGGCACTGAACGAGTGGTCATTTCTCAAATTTCTCGATCTCCGGGAATTTATTTCACTAAAGAAGTAGAAAAGCAATCGTTTAGAGAGATTGTTAATTGTCGCATTATCCCTCAAAGAGGTTCGTGGTTAGAGTTCGAAATTGATCGCCGAGAAAATATTTCCGTTCGAATTGATCGTCGGCGTAAACAGTCGGCTATCATTTTCTTGAAAGCGATTGGAGTAACTGAAGAGACGATGGACAAAGCGTTTGAAGGTTATCCCTTACTACAAAACGCCTTGGAATCTCATCGTGGTTCAGACGAAGAAGAGGCATTGCGGGATCTGTACGCTAAAGTGCGTCCAGGCGAAGTAGCTTCGGCTGAAGCTGGAAGAACTATGTTAGCTAATTTTTATTTTAATGATCGCCGTTATGATTTATCGCGTATAGGACGATATAAACTAAATCGAAAATTAGGCAATCATGTCGAAATTAATCAAAAACTTTTGCAACCTGAAGACCTCTTGCAAACATTGCGATATATGACAGCTTTGCATATGGGAGATACGGAAATCCATCCAGTTGCTCAGGCTTTAGATCCAGGAGTTGGGTCTAAGAAAAATACGGCTTTGAGTATTTATCAAGATGATATCGATCATTTTGGAAACCGTAGAGTTCGGCAAGTAGGGGAATTGGTCCAAAATATCATGCGCGCAGGGTTGCTCAGGGTTGCTCGGACTGTTCAAGAGCGTATGACCACTTTGGATTTGAAAGAAATTGCTCCTCAGTCATTGATTAACGTTCGGCCTTTGACTTCTCAATTGAAAGAATTTTATGGCCAATCGCAATTATCTCAATTTATGGATCAAAATAATCCTTTAGCCGCTTTAGGGCATCGTAGACGTCTTTCGGCATTGGGTCCTGGAGGATTGCAAAGAGAACGGGCGGCTATGGAAGTTCGCGACGTTCATGCGTCTCATTATGGGCGCTTATGTCCGATTGAGTCTCCGGAAGGTCAAAATATTGGTTTGATTGGATATTTAGCTAGTTTTGCGCGAATTAATGGATTTGGTTTTATTGAAACACCCTATCGTAAAGTAGTCAAGGGCAGAATTACTAATGAAATAGTTTACTTAACAGCCGATGAAGAAGTCAATTATATTATCGCCCAAGCCAATCAAAAAATTACAGCTGATAACCGATTTGCAGATGAATACGTTTTAGTTCGGAACAAAATGGGAGAAGCTGACGACGCTCATGCTGAAAGCGTTGATTTTATGGACATTTCTCCGCGTCAAATGGTTTCAATCGGGACTTCTCTAATTCCGTTTTTGGAGCATGATGACGCTAACCGAGCTCTAATGGGGGCGAATATGCAACGTCAAGCGGTTCCTTTAGTCAAAGCCGAAGCGCCTTATGTGGGGACTGGAGTGGAGTTCCGCGCTGCTAAAGATACTGGCGATGTTTTGATGGCCGATAAGCCCGGAACAGTTGTTGAAGTAGATGCTAGGATTATAAAAGTTGCTAATGACGATGGTTCTACTTCGGAATATCGTTTGCGCAAATTTGAACGCACTAATCAAACCACTTGTTTTAACCAACTGCCGATTGTGGAAGTTGGTGACAAAGTTCGCCAATTCGATACTTTAGCCGATAGTTCTTCAACTAAGAACGGTGAGCTGGCTTTAGGGACCAATTTGCTGGTAGCCTTTATGAATTGGGACGGCTTTAATTTTGAAGACGCAATTATCATAAGTGACCGTTTAGTCAAGGAAGACACTCTTTCGTCTATTTTGATTGAGGAACACGAATGCACAGCTAGAACGACCAAATTAGGTGATGAAGAAATCACACGCGATATTCCTAACGCATCTCAAGAAGCTTTGGCTGAATTAGATATTGATGGAATTATTAGGATTGGCGCAGAAGTGAAATCTGGAGATGTTTTGGTTGGGAAAGTGACCCCTAAAGGAGAAACTGAGCTGACTCCTGAGGAAAAAATACTACGTTCGATTTTCGCGGACAAATCTAAAGAAGTCCGAGATACGTCTTTGAGAATGCCTAATGGCGAATCTGGGACTGTAGTGGATGTTCATGTAATTGATCGTAAAGACGGCTTCGATTTAGCCGATAAAGTTAACCGAATTGTCCGTGTTTATGTAGCTCAAAAACGCAAAATCACTTCAGGAGATAAACTTTCAGGACGCCATGGTAACAAAGGCGTGATATCGAAGATTTTGCCGATTGAAGATATGCCGTACTTAGAGGACGGAACTCCGGTAGACATCGTTATGAATCCATTGGGCGTACCCAGCCGAATGAACTTGGGTCAAGTTTTGGAAATTCATTTGGGATGGGCGGCTAAACAAGGATGGGACATTAATCGAGCCAAAAAATCTGAACAGTTGAAAGCTCTTTTGCCTGAAGTTACTTATCAAGTTCCTCCGAACTCTTTAGTTGCGACTTCCGTTTTTGATGGTTGCCCTGGCCAAGCAATTAGTGGTATCCTTGAGTCAACTTTGGAAGACCATAATGGGAATCGATTGGTCGATAAAGATGGCAAAGCAGTCATTTATGATGGACGTACGGGTGAAAAAATTCCCCAAAAAATTGGCGTCGGATATATGTACATTATTAAGTTGCATCATTTAGTCGAAGATAAAATGCATGCACGTTCTACGGGACCTTATTCGATTATAACTGCTCAACCTCTAGGCGGAAAAGCTCAGTTTGGGGGTCAAAGATTCGGAGAAATGGAAGTTTGGGCTCTTGAAGCTTATGGCGCGGCTCATACTTTGAACGAAATGATGACCGTGAAATCTGACGACATTGCTGGACGTGAACAAGTATATGGCGCGATTGTGAACGGTCAGAATATTCCTGCATCGGGAATGCCTGAAAGTTTTAAGGTGTTATACAAAGAGCTCCAATCAATGGGGCTGGATATTAATCCATTGGATAAATCGGGAAACCCAGTACCGATACAAGAAGATCCCAAGGTGGGAGATTTGAAAAATTACTCAGAATTGGGTATAGATTTATCGGCTAAGCCACTTTCAGTTCGCTTGGCCGAAGATTTGGAAGTGAGAAAATAATGATTAATACACGCGATTTTTCAACCATTGAGTTGTCGCTAGCAGACTCTGAAACCATTTTAGGTTGGAGTTACGGTGAAGTAAAAAATTCTGAGACTATTAACTATCGGTCTTTAAAAGCGGAGCGCGATGGTTTATTCGCTGAGCAAATTTTCGGTCCGACCCATGATTATGAATGCGCTTGTGGTAAGTATAAACGAGTTCGTTATAAAGGTATTATATGCGAAAGATGCGGAGTGGAAGTTACTAAATCTAGTGTTCGTAAAGAACGTATGGGTCATATTAGCTTGGTCTCCCCAGTCACCCATGTTTGGTTTTTGAAAGGTGTACCTTCAAGAATTGGCCACCTTTTAGATATTTCACCCAAAGATTTAGACAAAGTTATTTATTTTGCTGCTTATATGGTTACTGAAGTAGATGAAAAAGCTCGTCATGACGATATGTCAATGCTGCGTCGTGAATTCGAACGTGAACTTAAAGCCCTGTATGAAGAAAAAGAAGAAACGCTTCGAGTTTCTAAAGAGCAAGCTTCAACCCGCCCTAAGAATAAAGCTGATCGTGAATCTAGCCGGATTTCTAAAGAGTATAATAACAAAATTAAAAAATTAGAACGTCTTTGGGAGATGTTTCAAAACTTACAAGTGGGGGATTTGTTAAATTATGACCAATATTACGGACCTCTAGTTTCGAGATATGGTGATTATTTTAAAAGTGAAATTGGCGCTGAAGCGATCATGAGACGCTTGGAGCAATTAGATTTACAAGCTGAATTGGAGTCTGTCCAAAGTCAGATTACGAAGTCAAAGAGCACGAATTTAGTGAAATTAATCAAGCGCCAGAAAATTTTGAAAGCTTTTATCGCAACAGGTAATAAACCTAGTTCAATGGTTTTAACCGTGATTCCTGTTATACCCCCTGATCTACGACCTATGATCCAATTAGATGGCGGCCGTTTTACCACTTCGGATTTGAATGAGCTTTATCGCCGGGTGATCATTCGTAATAATCGTTTAAAGAGGATGCAGGCTCAAAATGTTCCCGAAATTATTATTAATTACGAAAAACGAGTTTTACAAGAATCGGTAGATGCATTGTTCGATAATGGTCGTCGAGGGAGAGCCGCAACCGGGACAAATAATCGTCCGCTCAAGTCAATCAGTGATTCATTGAAAGGCAAGCAAGGCCGTTTTCGTCAAAATCTCTTAGGAAAGCGGGTGGATTATTCTGGTCGTTCGGTAATCGTTGTTGGGCCGACTTTGAAAATTTACCAATGCGGTTTACCCAAGCAGATGGCGTTGGAATTGTTTACGCCCTTTGTGATGAAACGTTTAATTGAGAATGGCGAAGCCCAAAATATCCGTATGGCTAAAAGATTCGTTGAAGTTGAACACGCTAAGGTTTGGGATATCTTAGATGAAGTCATTAAAGAGCATCCAGTATTATTGAACCGAGCGCCGACTTTGCACCGATTGGGGATTCAAGCTTTTGAACCGATTCTAGTCGAAGGGAAAGCTATTCATTTGCATCCATTGACTTGCGCGGCTTTTAACGCTGATTTTGATGGCGATCAAATGGCGGTTCATTTACCTTTGTCAGCTGAAGCTCAAGCTGAAGCGCGAGTTTTGATGTTAGCGGCCAATAATGTTTTGAAGCCTGCTGACGGAAAGCCTATTACAACCCCAACTCAAGATATGATTATTGGAGTGTATTCATTGACAGATTTAGGTCAAGGTCTAAAGGGCGAAGGGCGTATTTTTTCTTCGATTGCTGAAGCGGAAATGGCTTATGATTTAGGTCAAATTCAGTTGAACTCGCAAATCAAGATTCGTTTTCCTAAGGTTCCGGCTCCTCTTTTTGATTGGCAAAAGCCAGATACTGAAACTGTTGATTCTAAGAACCCTGAATCGTCAATCATCTCTACTACTTATGGGAGAGTGATCTTTAACCAATTTTTACCTAAAGGTTATCCGTATTTGAATTTGGTTGTCAACGGTAAAACTTTAACGCAATTGGTCGACGATATCAGTGAGCGTTATACAATTTATGAAGTTGATCAAGTTTTAGACGCACTAAAAGAAAATGGGTTTAAATGGTCAACCAAATCAGGACTCTCGATTGCTTTTTCAGACATTAAAACACCCCCTAAAAAAGATCAAGTTTTAGATAAAGCTCAAAAACAAGCCGAACAGGTCACAGATAACTATGACAATGGGTTAATTACCGATATTGAGCGTCGTCAGGAACTAATCGATATTTGGACTGAAACGACTGATAAAGTTGGTCAATTAATGGAAGAAGAATATGATCACGATGAGCGTAATAATCTTTATCGAATGGTTTGGTCAGGAGCTCGAGGGAATATGATGCAAGTGCGTCAGATTGCGGGTATGCGCGGACTAGTGGCGAACCCTAAAGGTGAAATTATTCCTCGTCCGATTAAGTCAAATTACCGAGATGGTTTAAGCGTTTTAGAGTACTTCATTGCCAGTCACGGGGCTCGTAAAGGGCTAGCAGATACCGCTTTAAGAACAGCCGATTCGGGGTTTTTGACTCGGCGTTTAGTGGATGTTGTTCAAGGCGTGATAGTACGTGAATTAGACTGTAAGACAAAATTATTTGAAGAAGTTCAAATTGTTGCGGATCCAGAAGCTGACGTATTGGAATTAGCGGACAATGTTTTGACTTCGGCTTATGCGAGGACTCTAGCTGAGGATATTAAAAATGCTTCCAATACTGTAATAGCCAAAAAAGGTGATGATATTTCTAGGGATATTCTGAATGAGGCTTTGGCAGCTGGGATTACTCATTTGAAAGTGCGTTCAGTGAGTTTTTGTGAGTCAGACAATGGAGTTTGCGCGTATTGTTATGGACGTTCGATGGCAACAGGACGGCTGGTTGACGTAGGCGAGGCGGTTGGCGTCGTCGCGGCTCAATCAATTGGAGAGCCTGGGACCCAGCTAACTCTTAGAACATTCCATTCCGGTGGGGTGGCATCAGCCGATGATATTACCCAAGGTTTACCTCGAGTTGTCGAATTGTTTGAAGCGCGTAATCCTAAAGCAGAAGCGTTCATTTCCGAGCATGACGGAACTGTTGCTCTCGAAGAGAGTCCTAACGCCAAGATCATTACAGTTACTCCAGCCGAAGGAAAGCCGGCAGAATATATTATACCAGCTAATGCTCGGCTTTTAGTTAAAGACCAGCAAGTAGTTCGCGCAGGAGATCAACTTAATATGGGAGCGATTGATCCTAAGAAAATCTTGAGAATTTTGGGTTGGCAAGCTGCTCAAAAGTATATTGTTGAAGAAGTTCAAAAAGTTTATCGTGACCAAGGCGTGGATTTGCATGATAAACATATTGAAGTGATTGTGCGCCAAATGGAACGAATGGTTAATATTGTCGATGGTGGAGGAACCGATTTAATCCCTGGTGACTTTGTGGATAAAAATCATTTTCGCGAGATTAATAAAGCGGCTTTGGAACTTAATTTACGCCCAGCGATAGCTCGACCGGAATTATTAGGTATCACCCAAGGGTCTTTAGCGACTGAGTCTTGGCTCTCGGCAGCCTCTTTCCAAGAGACAACTAGGGTTTTGATCGATGCCGCAATTAGTAATAAACGAGATGCTTTATTTGGACTTAAGGAAAATGTAATCATTGGACGCTTGATTCCCGCCGGAACTGGTATTCCAGAATACGAAAACATTGAACCTCATATTGACGAATCCCTTGCGGCTCAAAAGTATCCCGCTTTGACCATCCCTGAATCGACTGAGAGTTTGTTCCTTTCGGCTGAGGATATTGAAGAACTCAGTTCTCAAAAAGACATTGAACTGGATGCTTCGGCCTTGGATATCGACCTATAGGGGTAATTAGGGATTAGAAACTCTGTAACTCCATAGTTGATTTCCAGCGACACTCAGTCCAGTTTGAGAACGCAAGCGTTATGAACTTCGCGGCGATCTTGGGTAACTAATTTCTAGTTCATAGGTTTTTACTATTGGAAATATTCTGGGCTCTTAGACTATAAGCTAAATATATGCAGATTTTCAAACGTTCACTTAAAATTGTCGGTTGGTTTTTAGCTATCGTGGTTTTACTAATTGGAGTTTATGTAATTTATGTTGTGGCTAATTATTATCGAATCGAGGACAACGTTTTGATAGATGTTAAAAATAACCCAACTCAAACCATTCAGCTTGATCAACCTTATACGGCAATTACGTATAATCTTGGTTTTGGTGCTTACGATCCAGAATTTAGTTTTTTCATGGATCAAGCGCTATTGCGAGAGGAAGTGGCTGGTGTCGGTCAATCTGGCCAAACTATTGTTGGCGTCAACTCAACTGCTAGTAATGAGGCTACTGTCAGTCAATTAACTTCGGGAGCGATTGAAACCACAGGTAGTGTTTTAGCTACAGATGTAAGTTTGTCTAATGATTCGGTAGATGAGACTTTGACTCTGGCCTGGGAAACAGCTCAACCGGGCTTTGTTTTATTTCAAGAAATCGATATTTCGGCCAATCGTAGTTATCGGGTTAATCAAGTTGAGGCTGTCCAAAATTATTATGACGAATATGCTTCGATCTACAGTTCAAATTTCCACACCGTTTGGTTACAATATCCTCCGTTCAATCCCATTGGCGATATTGAAAGTGGCTTGTTAAGCGTTTCCCCGTTTCATATTTCTAGCGCAACTCGGCGAAGCTTACCGGTTTCTGATGCATTTCCTACGAAGTTTTTCGACTTGGATCGATGTTTTCAAGTCCTGAGAATGCCGGTTCAAGGCTCTCAGTTTGAATTGATTTTAGTCAACGCGCATCTCTCAGCTTATGATCAAAAAGGTGAATTTAAAAAACAGCAAATGCAAATTTTAGCGGATTTAATGCGTGAAGAAGCCCAAAGCGGCAATTATGTAATTGTCGGCGGGGATTTCAATAATGCTTTCGCTGGGTCCTTGACTAATTTTCAAAACGCTGAAGAAATTCCAGACTGGATTATCGAGTTGGACGAATCTGTTCTGCCTAGTGGTTACCGAGCTGTAAATCCCAGCAACTCAGATAAAATAGCTTCAGTTAGAGATTCTTCTTTTCGGTATATTCAAGGCTCTAATTATGAAACTATTACTGACGGTTGGTTGATCTCCGACAATGTTCAAGCCAATGCTGAAGTGGTTGACACCAGCTATCGGTATTCCGACCATAATCCTGTCAAA
>JAITFB010000041.1 GCA_031281695.1 Candidatus Servula neotermitis | reverse complement strand
TTGGACTGGCCAACAATGCCGCACCGATGGCTCCAGCGTTATTGCCGAATTGAGCAAAGGCAATACTGGGGGCTGTGCGGTGATCCGGAACCACCAAATTTGCTGCGAAACTTTCTTTGATGGGGGCCAATAAAGTCGATTCGGCTGTGACTAGTCCACCGCCGATTACAAAAACTTCGGGATCGAAAATGTTGGCTAAAGATGCCATACCTGCGCCAATCCAGTTTCCCAATTGAGTTAGAACAGATAGGGAAAATTCATCACCTTGAGCCGCCAAGTCTGTAATATAATTTCCGATGATTTTATCAATAGATCCGGCTTTTTCGATGACAGCTTTAGCTTCGTTTGGCCTTAGTCTGGCTTGCTCGCGAGCATAACGGCCTAAAGCGTTGCCTGAACCGTATTGCTCAAAACAACCTTTCAATCCGCAACCGCATTGAACTCCGCCGGGCATAAAACACCAATGACCGAATTCAGCCGCCATGCCGTTGTAGCCGCGAACCATTTGGTCGCTGATGACTATCGCTCCTCCTAGGCCAGTGCCTAAAGTGACAGCTAAAAACGGATTGGCTTCATTAAATGGACCGACTTTATACTCGGCCCAAGCTGCCGCGTTCGCATCATTTTCCACTAAAACAGGAATGTCCGTTTGGATTAAAGCTTTGACCCGCTCAACAATTGGGTATTCGTTCCAAGAGATGTTTGCTCCGGAGCGAACTGTAGTCAAATCCGATGAGACCATGCCAGCTGTTGCAATTCCCAATCCGGCGATAGTTTCGCCAGTTGGAAGAATTTCGCCTAAACGTTGGTAATGAGAAGCGATTACCGCACTGATTTGGTCAGGTTCTTTCGGGGTCGGATCAATTACCGATTCCAAGATAGTTCCGTCATTGCGCACTACTGCGCTCATAATTTTGGTTCCGCCGATATCGACGCCTATATATGTTGTCATGGTAATAATTTTAACATAAAACGCTTCTAACTTCAAATGATTTTTTTGGTTGCAGGTAAATTTGTTTTGGAAATTTAAAGCTTGCTTAGTGATGGTGGCTTGAAAATCGTCAAGTTTCTAGTTCTCAAACTCAACTGAGATGATGCTATCAATTAGCTGTCTAGGCTAAAAACGCTACCTGCAGTAGGCCAGCTGCTGGAAAGACTGCTTTGGGACTTCAAGACCTTGTCACTCGCGATTTGATGACGTAATTCATACCTGAACTCGCGTATGCGGTTGGTTCTACTAGCTGGAGCCTAGGTAATTATGACAACCCCTCGTTGGTTTATAGCTGAACTCTCAATTAAACTAACTTTATGAGCCTGTCTCTACTGTATTATAAATTGACCTCAAAAATTTTGCAGTTCAAAAAATGGGTGATTCTAATTTGGGTGGCAGCAGTTTTAGCTGGTGGAGCAATCACTCTTTTAATAATGAGGCCGTTGTCGGATGTTTTCGAAATTCCCAATACTGAATCTCAGGCGGCTTTAGAACAACTTCAACACACTTTCCCGCAAGTAGCTGGAACGGCGGCGACAGTGATCGTGGTTGCTCCAGAGGGCGAAAAAATCACAGAAGCTCAGTTCAAAGAGCCTGTAGAAAAATTTATGGAACGGCTTAAAACTCAAGCTTGGGTGGAGTCAGTGGCCAACCCTTATGATGAAATGACTGATTATTTAATTTCGGACGATCAACAAGCGGCGGTGATTTCAGTTGTGTTTAATTTCACCATGTTTACTGAAGATCCTTTAGAAGATCAAGCTAAAGATGGGTTGGTGGAAATGAGCAATCAGTTGGAAAGTGAGTTGCCAGGCGCAGCTCAAGTTTCTGTGGGTGGCTCTTTATACTCTATATCGTTTCCGGAGTTGACAATTTTCGAATTGGTGGGCGTTATCGTAGCGTTTTTAGTGTTATTGATGATGTTCGGTACAATTACTGCGTCCGTAATCCCGATTGTGAGTTCAATTGTGGCTTTGGCTCTATCAATGATTTTAGTATTTTCGATGACTTCGGTAGAGAACATCAATTCGGTCACGCCCATGTTGGCCTTGATGTTAGGGTTGGCGGTGGGGATTGATTACGCGCTATTCATCATGTCTAAGTTGGCCCAGCATTTGAAACAAGGCGTGGTCTTGGACAAAGCCATTATGTATGCGGTTTCGACGGCCGGGGGAGCCGTAACTTTCGCTGGCGCTACAGTCATCATAGCCTTGATTGGTCTCAGTTTGGCTTTCATCCCGTTTTTGACCATCATGGGAATTTTAGCTGGAATTGGTGTGTTATTTGCGGTGATTTCATCTATTACGTTTCTTCCAGCACTCTTAGGATATGTCGGAGACCGAATTTTGTCTAAAAAATATCGGAAGCAATATCGAGCCCTTCAAGCCGCTGGTAAACTCAAAGAATTTGACGAAGTCAGCTCGGACGAAGATATTTCTCAAGCGAAAACGCCAGCTGCTCGATTTTATCAGCGCTGGTTTAAAATTATCACTAGATATCCTTTGGTTACGGTGATCTTAATCGTCTTGCTTTTGGGCGGACTGTCCATCCCAGCCAAAGATTTGCGTTTGACCATTCCTGAAGCTCAATCTTTGCCTGATGACAATCGTGCTAAAATCACGGCCAACTTGATTGAAGAACATTTCACTGAATACGATTTGAATCCTATCATGGTGACTGGCTCGATTTTGCAATCCAATGACCCCATGAAACTGATGGAAGATTTGAAACAGCGATTTTCGACAGTCGAAGATGTGGGGTTGGTTCCGATTGCAACTCCTAATCAAGATGCTACACAAGGCGTAATCCAGGTTCTACCTAAGTCCGCTACAGACGCTCCTGAAACTGAACAACTGGTTAACCGGTTGCGTGCTATGCATGATGAAATCTTGCGCGATTATAATTTCGACATGAAAATTACTGGTTTTACAGCAGTTAAAATCGACATTTCCGCTAGATTGGGTTGGTCTATTATTCCTTTTGGCATTGTGGTTTTCAGCATGGCGTTCATATTGTTGTTGATGATTTTCCGCTCGCTTTATTTGCCTTTGGCAGCTTCGGTGGGATTTTTGTTGTCTTTAGGGTCGGCTTTAGGCGTGGTGACCTTGTTTTATAACGTGGATTGGCTAGCGGAATTTATTGAAGTATCTCGAATGGGATCGATTATTAGTTTTGGCCCTTTGATCGTAATGAGTATTTTGTTCGGTTTGGCCATGGACTATCAGGTTTTCAGTGGCTCTATGTATATTGAAGAATATTCCAAATCAGGCGATGAACATAAAGCCCTGTTTCGTAGTTTTATGAACAGTTCTAAAGTGATTGTAGCTGCTTTCGTGGTGATGTTTGCCATTTTCGTGATGTTTGTTCCAGACGGGAATTTGTACTTGAAGCCGATTGCTTTATGTTTGGCGGTGGGAGTTTTAGCTGACGCAGTTTTGATTCGGATGATGTTGATGCCTGCGGTAGATTTGTTAGTTGGAAAAAAAGCTTTCGCTTTGCCGAAATTTATTGATCAACATTTACCGCATGTGGACATTGAAGGCAAAGAAGTCGCGCGGTATGAACGAAGTTTGTTGGCGGCGCGTGCTGATGGCGATACTGTTGATAGAGATCAAACGACGGAGTACAGAGAGCAGATTATAGACGCGGGTGCCGAAGCTGACACTGCAACTGCTGGGATGGATGGGGCAGATGCAACCCACGCGGGCGATGTTGCAGTTGGGGCTGGCGGGGGAGCACCGCGAAAATCTACCCGCGCGAAATTTATTACTAAAACGATAGTTTCCTTAATCCTGCCGGTCATTATAATGTTGGGTTTATTTACTAGTTTATTCAATCCTTCTACCAACTATTCTAAACAACCAGCAGCGATTGTCAATTTAGACGAAGGTATTACAATAGAGGGGCAATTTGTCCCAATGGGACGGCAATTCGCTCAAGAATTGACTAAAAATGCTGATTCTACTTATGGTTGGATTTTGACTAATCAATCAGATTCTGAAACTGGATTAAAAACCGGAAAATATGTGGCTTCTGTTACGATTCCAACCAATTTTTCAACAGCAATCGCCAGTTTTGAAACCCCGCAGAACTTAGAGCAAGCCAAGCTACAAGTTACCGTTTCTGATTTAGCCAGAGTGGAAGATAAATTGGTCACTAAAAACTTCTTGGATACAGCGGTGGCGGCATTTTCTAATTACATAGGTGATCAATTTTTAGGTAATTTGTTAGTAGGATTTTCCACCCTCGATACTAGCTTAGGGGAAGTTCAAGACGGGACTCATTCTTTAGCAGCAGGTTCCGATAGCGCGGCTTTGGGTACGAAATCTTTGGCCGATGGCGCTGGACAATTAGCTGATGGAGCGTCCGAGTTAGCCGGCGGGACTAACTCGTTGGCTGCTGGAAGTAAATCTTTAGCTGGCGGAACCAGCAGCTTGTCTCAAGGGTTGCAAGATTATTCTAATGGAACATCCTCGCTATCCAAAGGTGCTGATGCTTTAGCGAACGGATTGAAACAATTAGCCGATTCGACAAAAAGTCTTACAACTGGAGTCAAACAGTTGGCTGATGGCGGTAAACAGCTCGATGAAGCGAGTAAACAGCTAACAGACGCTGCGGATCAGCTCAAATCGGGCTCGAGTTCTTTGCTTAATGGCGGCGAGCCTCTTACTCAAGGCGGCTCTCAGCTTAAGCTTGGTACTCAATCTTTAACTGACGCATTGCGACAATTTAATGAACAAACTCAAAGCTTGCCTGACGCTAATGCTATAACGCAACTTACAGGAGGTATTTCCCAAGCGACTGCAGGCGTAAACCAAGGGATTTCGGCAGTTTGCAGTGGTGGATTTAACGTGCCTGCAGCAATTTGCACCCCATTACAAACCGCAGCGGCTACTTTAGCGAATTTGACTGATATTTCGAATTCTTTATTGTCTGGATTGCCAGCGATTAAAGACGGAGTGGCGCAGTTAAGTGCGGCAGCGGGACAATCGCAATTAGGGGTGAATCAATATACTGATGGAGTTGCGCAATATTTGGCTGGAGCTGCTACTTATTTCACGGGAGTGAATCAATTCTTGAATGGGGTTAATCAAACTGTAAGTGGGTTGACCCCGTTCGTCCAAGGCTTGAATCAATTCGCAGAACAAGTCCCTCAACTAGAAAAGGGAACTCAAAGTTTAGCCGATGGGAGTCGGTCGTTGGCTGAGGGAGTGAATCAGTTAGATCAAGGCGCTGGGCAATTATCGGATGGGTCGAAATCATTAGCTCAAGGGACTAATTCTTTGGCTGAGGGAGTGAATCAGTTAGATCAAGGCGCTGGTCAATTATCCGACGCAACCAAACAGTTAGCTCAAGGAACGAATTCGCTTTCCGACGGGCTAAATCAACTTTCGCAAGGAGCATCTCAGTTAGATGAAGGCATGTCTAAGATGCAAAATGAGTTACCTCATTATTCCGACTCTGATTTGAAAAAACTCCAAGCTGGCGCACTGAATCCAGTGGCCGATTCTTTGGACCCTAACACTAAAAACTTGAACCAAGTCCCGCTGTATTTGATTTTGGCTCTTACGCTTGGCGCAGTAGCTTGTTATTTGTTTTTCGATCCTTATCCGAAATATTTGTCCACCAACAAGAAGAGCGGACCCGTTGGCTCTTCCGCTCCAACTGGTTTGGACGCAACAGGCGCGCATACCAGCGGCGCGGTCAGCCGGAATCCCCTTTTGGTTGCTGCGAAATATTTAGTTTTACCAGCTGCCGCCATGATTGTTTGCTCAGTTGTGGTCTCTACTATTGCCTATTACAACTTGGATATGGATCCAGTTTCGACTGCCAATTTCTACATTTTTACGGCTTTGTGCGCGTTGATGTTCGCCACCATTCAACAATTCGTTGTCGGTTGGTTAGGTCGTTCGACCGGAACAGTTTTGGGAATTTGTTTCGCGTTGTTGGTTTTAATCCAGTGGTTAATTTCTCCAGCCAATTCAATTATTTCCACCATCTACCAATTCACTCCTCAAAAAGCCGCTATCGAGACTCTGATGTCTTTCTCCGGCGACCTGACTTACAACTACGTCAACCTTTTGGGCATTCTCGCACTTTTAATAATCGGCTATCTTGGTACCTCTTTTGTAATTCTGCGCCGACGCCGATTATCAATTAATAATTAATAGTTAGCAATCACGCGGGTAATTGTACTCAAGACGCAAAGCGGTTATAGGGTTTGGCTTTTAAAACGTAAAATCAACAACCACAAACCCAACCATTTTATTTAGGGTTTGCCATATTAGGTACTTGTGAGTTTATATATTAGGGCTAGTTCTCAAAGGTGAGAACCAAGTGAGCTTGCCGAGCGAGGAGAGTTTATTAGAAGAGGAGCAACAGGAGCTGGATTTATCCGGTGGATGAATTCAGCTTGAACGAAGTGAAGGGTGGTTTCGTCTCGTTAAAGCCATTGCGGCAATTGAGCAAAGATAAAATTCTAAAAATTTTTGTGAATTTTTTACAAATGACATGGGTATTTCTCATAAACCCGCTAACCTGTTAAAAGTAACATCATTAATAGATGTTGTGGTGAAATTTCAAATGACCCCAATATATTGTGGTATAGAGAGGTTTTGCCTTAAACTGGAATAGGAGAAAAAATGGTAAATACTCAAACTGCCTCAAGAGTAAGTCATAAGCAGGTCGAACAAATGACGCGCGTTGCTCATCAACGTGCGATTAACGGACAAAAGGTCGATGTAGAATCTACAATCAATGAATATTTGAATCAATTAGATTGGAGAGTGAATGCTAATGCTAACCAAGGTTATTCTTTGGGTGGGATGATATTGAATACCTCCGGAAAGGTGGTGGCGAATTATTGGTTGAATGAAGTCTATTCAACTCACAATCCGGCGATCGCTGAAGCTCATCGTAATGCCGACTATCATATTCATGATTTAGATATGTTGAGTGGGTATTGCGCTGGTTGGAGTTTGCGTAATCTTTTAGAGCAGGGTTTCAACGGTGTAGAAGGTAAAGTTGAGGCTAAACCACCTAAACATTTTTCTTCGGCGATTGGACAAATCGTCAACTTTTTAGGAACACTTCAAAACGAATGGGCTGGTGCGCAAGCTTTTTCTAGCTTCGATACTTATATGGCCCCTTATGTTCGGGCCGACCGTTTAGAATTTAAGCAAGTTCGTCAATATATCCAAGAGTTGATTTATAACTTGAATGTTCCCAGCCGTTGGGGCACTCAAACGCCTTTTACAAATTTAACTTTCGATATTGTTTGTCCAGAGGAATTGATTTCTCAAAATCCTTTGATCGGCGGCCAGTCGGCCGATTTCACTTACGGAGATTTAGCTAAAGAAATGGAAATGATTAATTTGGCTTATATTGAAGTGATGACCGAAGGAGATGATCAAGGTCGGGTTTTTACTTTTCCGATTCCGACTTATAACGTAACTGAAGAATTTCCGTGGGAAGGTGAATTAGCGGATAAATTATTTGAAATGGTGGCGAAATATGGATTGCCTTATTTTTCCAACTTCATTAAATCCGATATGGATCCACATCAAATTCGTTCAATGTGTTGTCGTTTGCGCCTAGACTTGACTGAATTGTTGAAGCGCGGGAATGGTTTGTTTGGCTCAGCCGAACAGACTGGATCGTTAGGAGTGGTTACGATCAATTGCGCTCGCTTAGGTTATCTTTACGCTGGTGATTGGGCAGGGTTGATTAATAAAATCGATTACCTAATGGATTTAGCCAAGCAATCTTTGGAAATTAAGCGTAAAGTAATTCAGGATTTAATCGATAAAGGTTTATTCCCTTATACGAAACGCTATTTAGGTAATTTGGATAATCATTTTTCCACCATTGGAGTGAATGGAGTTAATGAAATGGTAGAGAATTTTACCGCTCGTTCTGAAGCTAAATTTGACATCACTGATCCGCGCGGTGAACAAATGGCTATCGATCTGTTGGATCATATTCGAGCCCGAATGTTAGAGTTCCAAGCCGAAACTGGGCATATGTATAATTTGGAGGCGACGCCAGCTGAAGGTACGACTTATCGTTTCGCTAAAGAAGATAAAATGCAATTTCCTGACATTTTGCAAGCTGGAACTGAATCCAACCCCTATTATACTAACTCGTCTCAACTCCCAGTAGGTTATACTGCGGATCCTTTCGAGGCTTTAGATAAACAAGAAATTTTGCAATCCAAATATACAGGCGGAACAGTTTTGCATTTGTATATGGGCGAAAGGGTTTCGTCTTCTAAGGCTTGCAAGAATATGGTAAAACGGGCTTTGGAAAACTATCGCTTGCCTTACATCACTGTTACTCCGACTTTCTCGATTTCGCCTGAACATGGCTATTTAGCAGGAGAATATTTCTTCGATCCGATTTACGATCAAGAACATAATTTGGATGAAAATTCGCCAGCCGAAGACCGTTTAGCTTGCGAAGTTTGGACCCGAGTTATGGGTTACCATCGTCCAGTTTCTTCGTTCAATGTTGGTAAAAAAGGCGAATACTTCGAACGTAAATTTTTCACTGAACACCAAGCAGCGTAGTTTGGTTCGTATTGTTTACAGTGGCTAGCGACTAGTTCAACCGAGTTCTTTCATTGAAGGCGTTCACGCACTTTAGTTATGATACTAGCGGTTTAGTCGTTAGCCATGAGCCTTTACTCTTTAATCGTGAATCACGAGCGCGGCGAGCTAAACTGAACTGGTGAAAGTCTATATGATTATCCCAGCGGGGGGCTCGGGAAAGAGATTCGGCGGAGAGTTACCTAAACAATTTCTGGATTTGGCGGGAGTTCCGATTATTATTAGGACTTTACAAAGAGTGATGTCGTTTGAATTTATTGACCAATTTATTATCGCGGTGCATTCCGATTTCAAGCAACTGCTGGAACAACAAATGCAAAAATTTGCAATTGATCAGTCCAAGATTGTGTTGGTGGACGGAGGCCTTGAAAGAGCCAACTCGATCGACAACGCTATGGCGGTGATTCCGGAATCTCCAGCGGTCGGCGTTAGTGAAACTGGTGAGCAATCGGCTGCTGGCGATGCTGCAACAGAGAGTGTCGGTGGTGAAGATGACATTATCATGATCCACGATGCTGTGCGGCCATTTATTGAAAAAGAGGTGGCTTGGGAATGCGTGAAAGCAGCGCAAAAACACGGGGCTTCCAATGCAGCAGTTCCAGCGGCTGACACTATGTTGCATAGTGTGGATGGTCAATTAGTGGATAAAATTCCTGAGCGGTCTCATTTATTTCATGGTCAAACTCCGGATGTAATTCGATTAAAAGATTTTCGACGCGCCATGGAGATCCTGACACCTGAACAAAAACAAATCAACATGGGAACTGTTGGAATAGTAGTCAATGCAGGCATTAAGGTGAAAATTGTTCCATCGTTAGCCAGTAATTTTAAAATTACTACGCCAGAGCAAATTGTGTTAGCGGAAGCCATTGTGCAGGCTCAGGGTGCTAACAATCGCCGAGATGCCAACATCGCAGGGCTGGAATCAACGTGTTCGTCCAAATCGGGTGTAGGTGTAGACGGTAATGCCAACGTTGTAGTAGCGGAACCAGTTTATCCGCCCAAATCAGGTGCAGGTGCTAGGGCTGGTGGCGTCAGTGACAGAGGTGACTCAGAGTGATTGAGGTAAGTCCGTCCAAACCAGTCGCAGATGTTAATGCCAACGTTGTAGGGGCGGGACCAGTGTGTCCGCCCAAATCGGGTGCAGGTGTAGGAGCTAGAACTGGTGGCGTCAGTGACAGAGGTGCCTCAGAATGATTAAGGTAAGCCCTTCGTTGATGTGCGCGAAATTTACGCAGCTTGAGGAATATATTCAGTTGTTAGATCAGGCGGAGGTGGACTTTTTTCATATTGATGTAATGGATGGAACTTTTGCGCCGAATTTTGTATTCGGAACAGACGATATTCGAACTATTCGGGAGTTGACTAATCGGCCGTTGGACTTTCATTTGATGGTGGATGATCCAGCGTATAAATTAGACTGGTTTGAAATTCGGAAAGGCGATCGAGTGGCTGTGCATTTAGAGGCTCAAGAGAACACGCAGCTGTCATTAAATAAATTGAGAGAATTCGAAGCGGAAGTATTTTTGGCGATTGAGGTGGATACGCAAATTAACAAGTTAGAGCCGTATTT
>JAITFB010000066.1 GCA_031281695.1 Candidatus Servula neotermitis | reverse complement strand
TTCACGATGCTGCCTCCGCGCGAGAGCTTCTGATTGTTAGCAATTTGAGGTTTGTTGTTTTGGTCGCTAAGAGATATGCAGGTCTTGGCTTACCTTTTATGGATTTGATTCAAGAAGGAAATATTGCTCTGACCTGTGCCATAAACCGACTGTCACGTAGGCATACGCTAGAAAAGAATTTCTCTTGTTACTGGTGGATTAAAAATGGTATTCTAAGGGCAGTCGCAGATTACAGTCGAACGATTCGATTGCCAGTTTTTGCACAAGAGCAACTTCGTCAAATGTCACGGGAAAGCTTACGTTTTCTTTATCTCAATGGCAGAGAGCCGACCAATTCAGAATTGGCTGAGCGAATGGATGTCGCTGAATCGCGCCTACAGGAGTTGAAAGATTACGATAATTTAATTGACGATCAAATAGATTACGATGAATATACTTTAAGCGAAAAGTACTAATTGAGTTATGAAAAGTTTGTTCACTGGCAACACGCCTGCGCACGGTTCTACAAAGTTGAATAAATTTTTCATTTTTACATTCCCTAATCTACCTTAATGATAGAAAAGCGCGTAAGTATAATCACGGTTCTATTGTATTTTCAATTTCTTTGAGATGTGCGGGTAAGCTCTTTCTGATATTTTCCACCGCCCAACTCTTTCAATCGGTCATCATCTAATCCAAACCCTTTAATAATGTATTCTTTAAGAGTTTGAGTTGCCCATATCCGAAATCTGGTAGCTATCTTAGATTTGATTCGATAACCCACAGCTATGATCATATCTAAATTGTAGTGATCGATTTCGCGTTTTACTTTTCGGTTGCCTTCCGTTTGAACTGTTCGGAATTTCCGAACAGTTGAAGTTTTGTCTAGTTCTTCTTCGTCAAAAATGTTTTTGATATGTTCGCTGAGATTGGCTTTGCTGGTCTCGTATAGTTCAATCATTTGCGCTTGGGTCAACCACAGTGTGTCGTTGTCTAAAGTGATTTCGAGTTTTATCTCGCCATTATGCTGGTATATAACTATTTCTCCTGTCATTTTTTTCCTTTCTATTAGTTTACTTATCACAGTTGACACTTTTTGTGTTTTATGGGACATGGATCTAACAATTATCTTTTCTACTTCTACCACCACCCAACTCTTTAAATCGGCATCAGCCGTTACACCTGCAACCCTGTACTGTTTTTTATTTTACATTTTACATTCTCAAACCTACCTCAATTGTTGCATTTGCTGGTCTATAAACTGGTTTAATGATGGGAAAAATTTCAATCGTTTCAGATAATCTACCAAAACGGTTTCACATTTGAAAATTTATGGTACAAACTGATATGGTCATGAAAAAAAATAATTTTGCGCACTTGCATTGTCATAGCGCGTACTCATTGAAGGATAGCCCAATTCGAATTCCGAACTTGGTCGATAAAGTTAGAAATTTTGGCCAGCCCGCAGTTGCTCTCACTGATCACGGAAATGTGATGGGGGCCTATGAACTGTATGAATACTGTATGGAGCATACAGAGAATTCGGTCAAACCAATCATTGGTATAGACACTTATTTAGTTCCGGTTGGAAAATCCAGATATGACGAAGACAATACTATCCTTGAGCGTTTCGATCTATCGCATAATGATATTCCCAGTTGGGAATTTGATACTCATTTAACTATTTGGGCCGAGAATAACCAGGGGCTAAAGAACTTATTTGATTTATCTACTCGAGCTTACGCAGAAGGCTTGGTTAGGCATCACCCGCGGATAGATTTGGAGTTATTAAATGAGCTACACATGGGTTTGATTGGCTCAACTGGTAGTGCTTCAGGCGATGTTCAAACTCAATTAGCTTTAGGACATTTTGAACAAGCACTTGATCGAGCCCAACAATTGCAAGACATTTTCGGCAAAGATCATTTTTATGTAGAGTTATTAGCTCACAATTTAGAATCGACCCCAAAGGTGGTTGAGGGATTAGTTAAAATTGCTCGCCAAATCAACGCGCCTTTATTGGCAACTAATGATGTGCATTATTTGGAGCAAGTTGACATAGAATCTTATGCGCCTTATCTACAAGCTGAAGCCGATAAAGGGACAAATGGCTTCATCCCATCTCGGACTCGCGCAACCAAACCAATTGAATTCGTTCGGCGTGGTAGTTATTTGAAATCAACTCAAGAGATGCTGGAAATATTCCAAGAATTCCCTGAGGCCATCGAAAGTACTTTGGAGGTGGTGGAGAAGTGTAATATCAGCTTTGATGCTCAGCCTAAGCTTTTCACTCGGTTTAAGACACCGGCAGGTCAAAGTCCGGAAACCTATCTGCGCGAAAAAGTGGAGGCTGGTCTGATTAAACTTTATGGCGGTAATCAATTGATTAAAGCCCAAGAATTAGCAGAGCAAGAGCTGGACATTATCGAAAAGTATAATCTTGCGTCTAACTTCCTCATTGTTGCCGATTTGTTGGAATGGTATAAGTCTCAAGATTTATTCGCTGGAATGCAATTAGGATCAGTAAGTGCATCTTTGGTGAATTATGCTTTAGGCGTTTTAGAAATTGATCCTTTGCAATTTGATTTATATTCCGAAGATTATCAAGTAACGCCAAAGTTGCTCTTACGTCCGATTCGAATTTGGTACGAAACTGGACCAAATGGTTTTCCATGGAAGTATTTATCCAATATCTACGGAAAAGAGCGGGTTATGTTACCAGGAA
The DNA here is from genome assembly GCA_031281695.1 of Candidatus Servula neotermitis. Taxonomy (GTDB): domain Bacteria; phylum Actinomycetota; class Actinomycetes; order Actinomycetales; family Bifidobacteriaceae; genus Servula; species Servula neotermitis. The sequence goes on along the minus strand of JAITFB010000066.1, from coordinate 486 downwards.
AGCATGCTCGCATTAGTGGGCGGGATGCGTTAAGAATTGCTCGCGAGATTTTTCAGGTTGATGAATCCCAGATGAAAGAATGGTTTGGTGAAATCTGGGAAAATTCTGTCCCCGGGGTGCATACTGGTACTGTACAAGAGTTAATTAAAACTCGCGAGCGAGAATTATTTTTGCAGGGGAAGTATGTGAAGCCAATTTCAGGTTCTCCCAATGAAACTAAGGCGAAAGTTGGTAATTTAGCGCGTTTATTGACTGGTCTTTCGAGTGGAACGTATCTTGACGTGTCTCATATTATTTTGAGCGATAACCCAGTTCACGAGTCGTATCCTTTGATATCTTTCGAGCGACGATCATCCGATTCGCTACCTTTGGAAAGCATTCAGTTTGATTTAGCCACTTTAAAAAAGTTAGGTGCTAATGCAACTGTTTTTTCGGTTGCCCCAGATTCCAAATTTAGTTTGTTTAGCAAGCTGACTCAGGCAATTC
>JAITFB010000009.1 GCA_031281695.1 Candidatus Servula neotermitis | reverse complement strand
AACAAATCCAGCAGGGAATCATTCCGCATCTGAAGACCGAGAAAGGCGTTTCTTACTTTTTCGGCGGTTACGGCAGCTTCACGGTCGGATATTTCCCTGTAATGCTGGGTCAGGGATGCCCTGAAATTATCCGGCAGACCGTTCAGCTTCTGTGCCGCAGCCGATTTTCCAGTAGCGCGTCCGGTTCCGGGATTCCATTCCGACGGATTAACCTCGCACTTTAAACTGAACCGGGCAATTTCGCCCGGCACTTTGAAACGGAACACTCTGTTGCCGAAATCAAACCGTCTGTCAGCGAGCCGGACAGACTTCGGCTGACAATTGACGGAGTTGGCGATACAAACTGGTTCAGGCAAAAGTACAAGGAGTTTCAGGAAAGTATAGGGATAAAGGTGAAGCAGAAGCCGGAGGTGGGTAAAAGTAAAGGAATTGGGAGATAATTAGGTCATTTGAAGAATAATCTGTAACTTTGTTGATATGTTGAATCCGCCTATAATCATGATGCTCAAAAGTCAGGATAATAGGATTAGTAAAAATTAGATATTATAGTATGGCAAACAGCAACCTCTCGAACGCGAAGAATGCGAAGAACGATGAATTCTACACTCAATATCACGATATTGAGAAGGAGGTTGCGGCCTATTTGGAGTACAATCCGGACGTGTTTCGCGACAAAACGGTGCTCCTGCCCTGTGACGACCCCGAGTGGAGCAACTTCACCAAGTTTTTCGCACAAAACTTCGACAGGTTTGGGCTTAAGAAACTCATTAGCACGAGTTATGCCCCGGATAGCAAAACTTATAAAGGATACTATGAGCCAACTCTTTTTGAACAGAACGATCCGCAATACGACAAAGAGAAGACCACGAAAAACGGCAAGATTTTCACCCTTTCTCACGACAAGTCCGGCGATGGCAAAATTGACGTGAACGACTTGGAGTGGGAATATTTGACGAGTAGTGGCGATTTCAAGAGCCACGAAATAATGAAGTTGCGAGATGAGGCTGACATAATCATCACCAACCCGCCTTTTTCATTGTTTCGCGAATTTTTGGCGTGGATAGTACAAGCCGAAAAACAATTTTTGGTTATTGGCAACATCAATGCGATTACCTACAAAGAGTTGTTCCCGCTAATCCAAAAGGATAAAATCTGGTTGGGAGCGACGAATTTCAATACAGGCATGTATTTTAAGGTGCCCGACGATTTTGTCTATGCCGATTCGTACAAATTTGAGCGGGAACAAAATGGAGAGAAAGTGAATCGTGTACCGGGCGTATGTTGGTTCACCAATCTTGACCACGGTAGACGACATAGACCATTGCCGCTTATGTCAGTGGCAGACAATCTGAAGTTCAGTAGCCATAAGGAAATCAAGGGTAAGATTGCTTATGCCCATTACGACAATTACAATGCTATTGAAGTGCCTTATACCGATGCAATCCCAAGCGATTACACTGGAACGATGGGTGTCCCTATTACATTCCTTGACAAGTACAACCCGGAACAATTTGAAATCTGCGGAATGTGCGAAAATGAAAATCTATACGGGTTAAAAACAAAAATTTACACCACGGCGGAATGTAAGCAGGCGTACTTTGCAAAATTTGGAAAGCCCGGCACCTATGATCTCAATGCCAGCGGTGTCGTTATTCGAGATGGCTTGCAGGAGAAAGTCTACCAGAGGATACTCATTAAGCATAAGAATACTGCCGAATGAAAACGACTTTAAGAACAGACATAACCGTCGAGGATATTTGCAAGGGGTTCGTTTATAACGAACTTGAGGGCAAGGGGTTGTTTGGCCTGTCGGGTAAGTTGGTTATCCAGCCTGAATATCAGCGTAACTACATTTACGCCGACGGCAAGAAAGATGTGGCTGTCATAGAATCGCTTCTAAAGGGATACCCATTGGGGCTGATCTACTTCAATAAGGTAAACGACGATAAATTTGAGGTACTCGATGGCCAACAGCGCATCACCAGTTTCGGGCGATTTGTGACCGACAAGTTCGCGATCAAAGACGAGCGAGGTATGCAGCAATATTTCGGTAGCCTTGCCCCCGACAAGCAGAAACAGATTTTGGAGGCTCCCCTATTGATATACGAATGCGAGGGAACGGAGAGCGAAATCAAGGAGTGGTTCAGGACGATCAACATTGCCGGAGTACCACTCAACAATCAAGAATTACTCAACGCCGTATATTCCTGGCCATTTGTTACCCTCGGTAAGGAGGAGTTTAGCAATAGCCAAAACGCGAACATTCAAAAATGGAGTGCCTATATCTCAGGTAGCGCAAACAGGCAGGATTTTCTGGAACGCGCCCTCGATTGAGTAAGTAAGGGGAATATCGGTGACTATATGAGTCGTCATAGGTATGACGGCAATATAAGCGAACTCAAGCACTACTTCAATAGCGTTATCGAGTGGGTATCTTCGATCTTCACAGATGTCGAAAGCGAAATGCGAGGTATTGAGTGGGGGCGTTTGTACGAAAAATACCATAAACAACCATATAGTCCGCAACAAGTATCAACTGATGTAAAAAAATTATATGGCGATCCGTATATCAAAAATCGCAAGGGTATATTTGAATACATACTTGGCGGTTCAGTCGATACAAAATTACTCGAAGTGCGGGTTTTTGATGAAGCAATCAAGAAATCAGTTTACATGAAGCAAACAGATGAAGCATTCGCAAAGAGCATTTCAAATTGTCCGCTATGTGCAATTGGTCATGATGCAAATAAGAGTAAGTTTTGGAAACTAAATGAAATGGATGCCGACCACGTTACGGCGTGGAGTAAAGGTGGGGCTACAGATATAGCCAACTGTCAAATGCTCTGCAAAACACACAATCGCGCAAAAGGAAATAAATAATTACGCATATGCCTCAATCAGATAATTATCGTAATAAAACATATAGGGTACGAGCAGAAATAGCATCTTGGAGCGAGAAAAAAGCGCGAGAACAAAAGAAGATTGCAGACTTGAATAATAAAATAGGTTCAGCAATTCGAGCGATGCAATCAAGTAAATCTATGAGTACAATTAATAGCAAACGGCATGAAGTTGTCAGATATCAGAACGACCTTGTAAAAATCAAGAAAAGCATTGCAGATATAGAAACTAAAATCGCAAAGAAAAATAAGGAATTGGATGCTGATCTGAAAAAATTTGATACAGAAGAACTTAAAGAATCAAAAAAACGACAAACAGAACTGGATGCATTTCAAAGAAAGCAAACACAAACATTCAATCAAATGAACCAAACACTGCGAACCCATGAAAATGCAATTGTGCAACTTCAATCGTTGCCAGAAAAAATTACAGTATTATTTCTGGCATCGAACCCCAGAGATCAAGAGCAACTTAATTTAGACGAAGAAGTCCGTTCAATAAAAGATATGATATCCAAAGCCAAGCACAGAGATTCGGTGAAGTTAGAATCCTGTTGGGCTGTAAGACCTGGAGATATTTTACAATCCATGAATGAATTTGAGCCGACAATTGTACATTTTAGTGGTCATGGGAGTGATGCAGACAAGCTGGTACTGATGGATAATCAACAACAAACTAAGCTCGTTTCGTTAGACGCAATAGTTCAGGCGATGAGTGTTGCAAATGACAATCTAAAACTTGTGTTCTTTAATACCTGTTTTTCTGAAACTCAGGCGAAAAAGGTCGTAGAGCATATTGATGCTGCAATTGGGATGCGAACATCTATCAGTGATGATGCAGCAAGAATCTTTTCTTCTCATTTTTACTCATCAATAAGTTTTGGTCATTCCATCGCAAAAGCATTTGGGCAGGCAAAAGCTGCATTGATGCTGGAAGGAGTAAAAGAAGAGTCTATCCCTCAATTATTTACGAAGATAGATGCTGAAGACTTGTATATTGTTGCAAAATAATCAATTATTGTATGAATAAACTGTTTCAGCTTGACGGAAAGGGTTATCTTAAAAGACGAGAAAGTTTTGATTTGGAATATAAACAAAACTTCCAGCTTGGCGACAATTTGCTGAAATATATCAAACCCTTGTAGGTATGGCCAATAACAAAGGAGGAAGAATTGTTTATGGAGTTCAAGATAGTCCGCACATTCCCAAAGGAATGACGAATAATAAATTTAATGAAACAGATCCAAAAACTATTGATAAAACAATTCGTGAATACTTTTCGCAAGAATTGATTTAGAAATCAGATATATATAAAATTGGTGAAAAAGAATTTGGAATTCTAATTGTTGATGAGTCTGAAAACAAGCCTATTATTTGCAAGAAGAACAAAGATGGAGTATTACGAGAGGGTGCTGTTTATTATAGATATAGAGGTGAAACAAAAGAAATAGAATATGCAGAACTACAAAAAATTTTAGATAAAGAAAAAGAAAAGGAGAAATTACTTTGGCTAAAACACATAACTCAGATTTCCACTATTGGCCCCAAAAACGTTCAATTATTAGACACTTATAAAGGAGAGATAACAACAAGAGAAGGTAAAATATTGATTGACAAAAACATAATAGACAAAATAAAATTTGTGCAAGAGGGAAAATTTGTTGAAAAAGAAGGTGCACCAACGCTAAGGTTGGTTGGAGAAATTTCAGGTATTGTCAATTCTGAACACATGTTGCCTAATGACAAAGTATATCCTTTATTCACAAAAGACTTACAGAGATTGCTAAAACTCAATTCACATGAAATACTATGTTTGTTATGGAAGCTTAAAATCAAGGAAAAACCTAAATATCATTCAGAAATAAAGACAAGTGGTAAAACAAAATGCCATAAGTATTCAGAAAGTTTAATCCCTTTGTTGGAAAGATTACTCAAAGACCGCGACTATCTTTCGAATTGTAAAGCAGAGTATAAAAAAGAAATAACGGACAAGCAAAAAAGGAAAGGCAAACAAAATAGAAGAAGATAGAAGCTACAATATTCAACAAAATCCCCCTGATAGATACTATATAAACAAGAACACTCGACTTTACCTTTTCGGGTGTAAAATCGGGTGTTGATTTTACAACTTGCTGACTTCAAGCGTTGTTTGCGGTATGGACGGGACTCGAACCCGCGACCCCATGCGTGACAGGCATGTATTCTAACCAGCTGAACTACCACACCGTTCTTCAATTACGGCGCGAAGGTACATCTTTTTTTTTACTCTCACAACTTTTTGGATAGTTTTTTTATCTGTATGCCTGATTTTTTTACATTTTTATCGGAACTCCGTTATAAAAGTCCAATATCTTCGCTCGGAAAATGTAATCGTATTTCGCTTGCGCTTCTTCTAACTGACTGCGCAACAGTTTGTTTTTTGCCTCGTTAAATTCAAATACCGAAGATTTGCC
>JAITFB010000073.1 GCA_031281695.1 Candidatus Servula neotermitis | reverse complement strand
GCCTGATGATCATATAATTGCACAATAGCCAATTTCTTGCCCAAAGCATCATAAACCAAAACTGCCCAACCGCTACCTTGAACTCCGGCCGCAACTGCAAAAAACTGCTTACGGAACAACTCAATTGAGCCGAACTGGTCAACCAAAGCATCTTTAAGATTTCCAAAAGGTTCTAAATTATCACTTTGCGGCGCCATATTCGGCCAAAATACACTGTGGTTAACGTGGCCAGCATAATTGAACGCAAAATTCTTAGACAGTTGGTTGACCGTCGAAAAATTTTCTTTAGCTCGAGCCTCCTCCAACTGTTCTAGAGATTGATTGGCTCCAGTCACATATGCGTTGTGATGTTTGTCATGGTGCAACTCCATGATTGCACCTGAAATAAACGGCTCCAAGGCCGAATAATCATAAGGGAGTTCTGGTAATTGATAAATCATAACTATATCATTTTAACTGAAAGAAGATTCACGAACAAGCACTTTCACCGAAACAATCAAAATCAACAACTGACAAGAGCGGACACTACGGTACCGCACCCTACTTCAAAGAGAAGCCAGAAGTTAGTTATGAAATCTTGCAGGTACAGCGCAAGCTCCAACACCACAATATCATCATTTTACGTTTTATGTTTCACGTTTTACGTTTTTTTAGCTCCAACACCCAGATATCCAACGTCTAGTCGCTAACCGCTAGTTTCTAGTCGCTAACCGCTAGCTGGCTTGAAACAAAGCTCCTAACGGTTCCTCATGGAAAATTCCGTCAATAGCGCTGGCAATCAAAGGTGCGATGGATAAAATTTCTAGTTTTTTGAATTGTTGTCTCTTAGGAATCGGAACTGTATTAGTCACCACGATCGCCTTAGCAGCGGATTTTTCCAATTTATCAGCAGCGTTTTTACTGAAAATTCCGTGGGTGGCAGTGACATAGATTTCTTTAGCTCCAGCTTCCACTAACAAATTGATCGCGCTCAAAATCGTCCCCCCCGTATCGATCAAATCATCATTCACAATGCAAACTCGCCCGCGCACATCTCCAACAACAACATCTGAAACTGTCTTATTCGGTTGATTAACATCACGCATTTTATGAATGAATGCGACCTTAGCCCCCCGAATTCGAGTCGCGAATTTTTCAGAAGCTTTAGTCCGTCCAGCGTCGGGGGATACAACTGTAACCTTGGTCAAATCCTTAACGTTGCGACGCACCCATTTGTATAATAAAGGACCAGCCTCTAAATGATCGACAGGACCGTTAAAAAAGCCTTGAATTTGATCGCTATGCAAATCCACCGTTACCATCCGGGTAGCGCCTGCAGCTGCCAATAAATCGACCATCAATCTTGCAGTAATAGGTTCACGTGAATTATGCTTTTTATCCTGACGCGCATAACCAAAGTGTGGCACAACCGCCGTAATGGATTTAGTCGAAGCTCTTTTCAAAGCATCCAACATGATCAAGTTTTCCATAATGCTTTTATTAATCGGATTAACGTGCGGTTGGATCACAAAAACATCAGAGCCCCGAACCGAATCTAAAAACCGAAGATAAATTTCTCCGTTAGCAAAATCATAAACTTTGATAGGCAATAGTTCGATACCTAATTGATAAGCCACTTCTTCAGCCAAAACTGGATGAGCGCGTCCGGAACAAACCAACATCTTACGCGCCCGCAAAAATTCAATAGCTTCGCCCATAGTTCTCCTTTACTTGCAACTCTAGTTTATGCAGCTCTTCGATTGTGTTGAAACTGGAAAGTCGTAAAGCATCTAAATACGGATAAGCCTGCTTTTTTGCAGCCATCGCTACTAAATCAGTCAAGTAAATTTCCCCTTTGGCGTTTGCGTTTTGCACTTTAGGCAGATTATCCACTAAAAACTGCAAATCAAAAGCCCAAACCGAAGGATTAACTTCTTTGATTAACAACTCCGCCGGAGTTCCATCCTTTTGTTCGACGATTTTAACTAAATTGCCAGCTGAATCCCGCACAATACGACCATAACCACGCGGGTCTTCTAACTCCACTGACCGCAAAGACACTTCATTCTGGTCGCGCACATGATAATCCACTAGTTCAGAAATTAGATCTGGAGTGATTAGTGGCCCGTCCCCGCCCAAAACAACGACTACGTCGGTGTTTAATTCAGAATTTTGGAATTCTGCACGGGTTTGTCGGTTATCAATTGGTGATTTTCTGGATTCGACATAGTTCGCCCTAAAACTAGGGCGAACACGAGCAGCTTGCCTGCGGGGAGTGGGTATTTGGGGTATAAGAGCGCGAGAAAGGGGCAAAGCCCCTAATCTCGTAAAAGCCGGCGCGGCGATTGAGCTCAACTGCCCAAGGTCAATTTTGCTACTGTGATCCGTGGTTGTTGCGGTGGTGTCTGCGGCAGCAGGCGCGCTACCAGTTTCTGAATTTTTTTCGATTTTACATTTTTCATTTTCAATTAATTGCGTGACAGCGCAATCAACCGCCCTGCCAGTTCCTGGAATTTCATCTTGAAGCACAAATTGGACTTCCGGAAAAATAGGACTAACGTGATCGATCACCTGCTGGGACTGATAGCGCACGACCAATTGTAAAGATTGGGGATTTAACTGCTGGCAAACTTGCAAGATTCGGTCAATAGTGGGAACGCCTAAAAAAGGAAATAAAATTTTCGGTTGATCGCTCAGCATACGGGTGCCTTGACCTGCGCCGAGTACCACCATATGCAGTTTCACGCTCCGCCCCCTGGACTCGAACCAAGACTGACAGGACCAAAACCTGCTGTACTGCCGATTATACTAAGGCGGATGCTAAACCAGTTTATACCAACTATCGACTAGCTACTAATAACTAAATTGAGGAATTCCTGAATATCGTGCAACTCTGGAACACCCACAGTATGTTCTTGATCAGGATACACTTTCACAGTCGCTTTGGCGTGGCTGGCCATAAAGTCCGCCAAATATTTCAAATAAGTTTGAGGCAACACATTGTCCGCGTCTCCATAGCCTACGAAAACTGGCAAATCTTTCAAATCGTTATCTTTAGTTTGAGGTTTGGGATGAGTGTATCCGCTCAACATAACCGCAGCTTGCAATTTTTCGGAAAAGTTACGTACCATCATCGAGGTCATCATAGAACCTTGCGAAAAACCGATGGGGATAATTTTAGTCGAAACTGGAATCAGCTCGTCAATCAATTGTTTCATTAATTCCACTCCATGCTCGGCCTGCTGGAAAACGTATTGTGCATCGCTGGAAAAATTCAATTCTGAATACAAATTCAAATCCATGGATTTAGGCAATTCAGTCCAAGCGTAACCTTCTTGAGTGACCTGCCAAGGAGCAGTCACGCCTGTCATCGGATCGGTAAACATATACGAACCAGGCTTAATTACTATTGGCGAGCGCACGCTCACATAATTCAATTGCGGAAACATTGGCGGAAAAGTCGGAATCCAATCGCGTTCGTTCGCGCCCCAGCCATGTAACAAAAACAAGACTGGATCAGTTGTCACAGTCTCAAAATTCTTGATATATTTTAGTTCAGCCATTTTTTTACTCCAATCGCTATTAAATAGATTAGAGTAGCCAAGACCACAATGCAAAAAGAAGCTGGCAAATCAATTGCTAAAGATAAAATCACGCCACCGACCGCGCAAAGCATCGCAATCAAAGGCGAAACTAAAAAGGCTCGAGTCGGCGCACTGACCATTTTTATGGCTGCCGCTGGCGGTAAAACCAATAAAGCAAAAATCAACAACGCGCCAACCACTTGAACAGACACCGCCACAACCAAACTGAGCAAAACGATGTACAAATGGGACAACATCGGGCCATTCACCCCTTTGGCCAAAGCTTCTTTTTCCAAAATCGAACTATAGAGCAACGGCTTGAACAAAGACGCCAAAATAAATACTACTAAAATTGCGATTCCAGCGTATAACAACAGCTGTTGTTTAGTCACCACGAAAATGTTGCCAAACAACAAAGCTTCCAAACTTTTAGACGCTGAAACGGAAAAACGCGTCAGGACCAAACCTAAGGCCATAGATAAAACTAAAATTATACCAGTCCCCAGATCGTCGTTTTCCGTGCGCGGCTTGGACCAAGTGAAAATTAGACCAGCTGCCGTCGAAAAAATAATCAAACCCCAGCTCGGGTCTAAACCAATCAATATAGCAAGCACCGCTCCAGGAAAACCAATATGCGAAAGCGTATGAGTGAAGAAAATGTTTTGCCGAATCACCACAAAATAACCTACCAAACCAGCCGACAATGATACCAACATGGCAGCCAGCAGAGCCACCTGCACAAAATCACGTTGCAAAAGCTCAATCATAGTAAACCACCTTTGCGAATATGGGGCGAGGCCCCCATAAAATGAAAAATAATAGAAAAAGGGTTTGTCATCTTAGATACCTGTAACCTTCTGTATTGACATGGTTCCCCCCCCCTAAATCTAGGGGGAACTCCAAGCCGCTTGCCGGCGGGAAGGGGTATACGGGGGATAGAGTTTGAGAGGGAGCAGAACCACCAATTCAAAAAGCCTTGCCGCGGCGATTGAGCGACATTATATTTACGCATGATGTCCCTCATCGTGTAATGCTTCAGTCAAATCTGGATAATATGTGGCCCTGTGATCCTCAAAGCGCAATACTGAACTCAAAATAGGTTCCAACTTATGAATATCGTGCGTCACAATAAAAATTGACAATTGCTGTTCTTGGTTCAAACGGCCTAACAATTCGATAATTTCGGTAGAAGATTTGGGATCCAAGCCGGAAAAAGGTTCGTCTAAAAACAGAACTTGCGGTCGTCCTGCCAACGCACCCACAATCGCCGCTTTTTGAGCTTGGCCCATAGAGAGTTCGCTCATTCGATCGTCTAAATGAAACTTAATAGTGTTAACGCCTAAATTAAAGGCTTCATCATCGTGATCAAAAGTGTTGGAACGCTGGTTAATGGTCAATAAGTCTCGCACGCGTAAAAATTCGGTTCGATAATGATCTACCCCTTGCGAAACGTAGCCAATTTTTCGATTAGCTTGCGGCGGCACTTGACCTAAAACTTGCAATTCGCCTTGGAACGGCAATAACCCCAAAGTGGCCTCCAAAAAAGTTGTTTTGCCAGAGCCGTTTGCGCCAACGATAGCCGACACTTGACCGGCAGGCACAGCGAACGTCAAGGAGCCAAAAACCTCGACCCCTTGACGCGAAACTGCTAAATTATTGGCTTGAAGTACTGGACTCATTGGTTGAAGTCAGTTGAACTACTTCGTCGTAAATACTTTTCCACCAATCGATCAAAGATGTGAAATTGTCGGGGATAGTCTCGGTTACATTGAGTACTGGTATTCCTGCAGTTTCAGCTGCTGCAACCAACTTTTCCGTAACTGGCGAAGCTTCTGTATTATTATTGACCAGCAATGCCAACTTTTTCTGATCCAGCAGGGTCAAAAAGGCATCGACATCTTGAGCGGTCGGTTCACTCTCATTTTGAGCAGCTAACTTATACCCTTGAGGGGTGCCATCTGCGCAATTTGTATTACGCAACAAGAACTCCAAGAGGTTTTCAGTATAAGCACAACTGACCGAAGAATCACGAGCAGCGCTGTTGATCTCAGCATCGACCGGTTCGATCTTGGCATTAACAGCAGCTAAATCGACTGTTGCAGTGATACTTTTCGTCCCGTAGAGCTCAGTCAAACTATTGGACACTGCCTGAGTCACTTGCTTGATGGCATCGAAAGAAAACCAAGCGTGAGGATTTTGATTCGGGTTGTCGCCCACAAAATCTATCGCCGTGATTACTTTTTGGTTGGCAGTATCAACCGCTTTGGCTGCCCACTCATCAATTTCCATACCGTTGACAATCACCAAATCGGCCGCCTTGACTTTCTCGATGTCAGCAGCACTAGGTTCGAACTCATGCGGGTCTCCCCCAGCTTCCAAAATCGAGCTATGCTGAACGCACGGAGCATTAATTTCTCCCACTAAAACATCCCAGTTGTAAATGGTGGAAACTACAGTCACCGAATTCGAGCCACACTCTCCTCCAGCATCATTTGATTGGTCGGAACACCCAGCTAAAACAGGCAACAACGCCAAAGCCGAAACCACCCCGACCACAGACACAATATTTTTGCGAAATATCATGATTAACTTTCTAAGCGTAGCTATTGGCTACACAGTGTCAGCTTAACAAAAACTAAAAAATAATCATAGTCAGATGGATGAAAAGTCAAAGTTATGATTACTTGTACTTAATCCTGATATATCAGAGCCCAACACGCGGACTCAATATTTTACGTAGACACGCTCAAAGATTCAGATTCAACTTAATCAGACTTATCAATAATAACGTCTGTTTTAATGTCAGAATCGGATTTTTTCTCTAAATATCCAATACGATCCTCTAAGAGCGCACCTTTTTCGATCAAAGAACGTACGCGTTGTTCAGTTCTCGTAAGAACCACCGAAAAATGAATTGAAACGCATATTAAAAGAAATATAATTCCAGTGAGGAAAAAATTTGAAGGTAAATGAAAACCAAATAACGTAGAGAAAAAGACCAAAAGAGATGGAAAAATGTCAAACAGAATCAAAGCTGCGCAAACAAATACCCAAAATAACGAATATTTCGCATTGACCGATCGACGCCGAATCAGGTATAGTAAGAGCACCACAATGCAAAATAGGAAAATCCCACTAAGTAATCGTAAAACCAAACTCACGGCTCAGCCTTAGGATAAGTGAAAATTATTAATAGCGAAATAATAGTTCGAATCATGTGATAAATTAATTTTAGCAAATTCTGAGATGCTTGCCCGGCTTGACGGGCCTTAAGGTGTATAGGAATTTCAGTAACGCTAAACCCTGCCTTAAGTACATAAGCCAAAATATCAACCGAGTCTGTCATAAATTCAGCTTCAGAATGCTCGCTAATAAATTTTGTAGTATTCAAATTAGATCCACGGTAGGTATTAGTCACATCAGTAATTTTGGTTGGCGAAATCCGCGACAATAACCAAGATAATATAACGATGGTCATTTTACGAATATGGCCAATAGGGTAATGATCGTTTTGAGTAAAACGACTAGTCAGAACCAAGTCGTAGTCTTCCAATTCGACCAAAATTTGCGGAATATATTGAGGATCATGTTGGCCATCCGAATCAATCCGAATCACCTTCTCGTAACCATGGTATGCAGCATACTTATATCCAGTTTCGACGGCAGCGCCGACACCTAAATTTGTCGGAAGAGCTACAACTTTAGCCCCGGCAAATCGAGCGATTTCGGCACTTTCATCAGTTGAGCCATCGTCAACGACTAAAATATCTAAATTTAAGTTTAAACTTTGGATTTGCTCTATCACCGACCCGATCGATCCAGATTCGTTATGAACTGGCATGAATACTAAAAACCTGGGCATTACTATTATTTTAGTGGACTCAATAATAATTCGCCCGATTCAACACTAAAGCTCCCACTCAGCGCAAACACTGAAGATGCTACCAGTTCCAAACCATATAACCCTGTTGGTTGTGTTAATGGCAGAGCAGGATCAAAGTTATATCCATCATTATATCATTCATTATATCAATCGAAACATCAAACTACCATAGGAAATCTAATCAATATTCATCACTGTTGACTACAGTTCCACTAGCCACAAACTTTTCAATCCTTTGCATAGTCTCGTCGTAGTCCCAATATTTTTCAGCGTATTTTTTGCCGGCTAAACCTAACGCTTTTCTTTCTGATTTGGTCATCTGTTGTATTTCTAGAATAGCTTCAGCCAGTGACTCGAAATCACCGGAATTTACGCAAATGCCGGCCCGCGCGCGGTGGTTAATCAAATCTTGACTAGCTCCATCCATAGCTGCCACGATGGGTTTTCCAGCAATTAAATATGAATAGACTTTGCCAGGTATCACATATTGATACATAGGATCTTGGATGGCACAGACTATCATTACATCAGCTTCCTTTTGATACTGCTCCACTGTCTTTCCGAATTGCATTCCAGCAAAAGTAAAATAATTTTGCAAGTTTTCCTTAAACACCTGATCCTGAATTTCCAATTTACTCATTCCATCCCCTACCACGGTAAAATGCACTCCTTTTAGACTCCGTTCTGACTTCTTTGGCTTAGCAGGTTGGACTGACAGTTTCTTGACAGGGTTTTGCCGAGCCTGTTGCAAAATCTTAGCAGCAGCAATCACGGTTGGAAAATCTTGATTTGGATTCAAATTCCCTACGAAAACCACATTAAACAATTTTGAATCCAGCAACTCCACCACTGCCGGCCTACTCTGCGTCGGATTGACGCTGCCCCTTCTCGCGCTAGCGTCTGCACCCACAATCCGATCATTCTGTATTCTGCATTCTCTATTCTCTATTCTCTGCTCTCTGCTCTCTGCTCTCTGCTCTCTGCTCTCTGCTCTCTGTTCTCTGCTCTCTGCTCTCTGGATCATCGTGTGCGCCGCATACAACATCGGTTTATCAGTAATCCCCACCTCACGAAACCGCTCAATCATACCTTGCCAAGCCACAATCAAACCCGAAGCTTTTTTATAATGCCAAAGTGAAAGGCCAGTTAACATATTTCGTAGCCAATGAGCTTTGAAATTCATAACCGAAAACAGTGAATCGGGCCACAGATCCATAACATAAACATAAAGCGGAATTTTTTGTTTCTTAGCCAATACTATCGCTGGAAGAATTACAAAAACTGGAGAAACCTCATTTACTAAAATTCGATCGTATTTTTGTCTTTGCCAAAACGCGTACCATACCGCACTCACAGTCCAAGTAATATAATTCCAAATAATTTCATAACTCTTGTTGTTTCCACGTTCGCTTTCATAAGTTCGAAAAATGTTTACCTCATTGTGAATTTCTTGGCGATTTTTTCCGTGACGATACCGATCAAACACTTTTCCTTTGGGATACTGTGGTAAGCCAGCCAAAACATCAACTTGATGCCCCAGCTTCACTAAACCTTCGCAAATACGATTAACTTGAAAAGGCTCAGGCCAATAACGTTGACTAACAACAAGGATTTTCACCAGTTAAGCTTAACTGAGCCAAATAACGGCTAAGTGCTAAAAAGCCAATAATCAGCTGTCGTTTAAATCAGATTCTTCTAATTTACTAATTCTGTTTTCAGTCAAAGCTACTCTTTCAATCAGCGAACGAATTCGGTTTTCATTACGTGTAAGTACCACCGAAAAATGAATGGACACGCAAACCAAAAGAAAAATAATTCCAGTTAGGAAAAAATTAGATGACGAATAAAACCCAAATAAATGAGAGGCCCACATCAATAAATCTGGAAAAATATCAAAACTTATCAACACCAGGCACACAACCGCCCAGAGCAAAGAATACTTAGCGTTAACTGATCGTCGCCGTATCAAATACAGCAAAAACACCAACACTAAAACTAAAAAAGCACCGCTCACAATTCGTAAAACTGGACTCATATCTCACCTTTCCTAGTAGTCATAATAACCACCAACGATATTAAAGTTCTCAGCATATGATATATCAATTTTAACAAATTTTGCGAAGGTTCGCCTGATTGACGGACTCTCATATCAATCGGAATTTGGACCACTGAATATCCAGCTTTCAAAGCATATGCCAAAACATCAATCGCATCGGTCATAAATTCCGCCTGAGAATTTTCTGCTAAAAACTTCGCGGCGCGTGCATTGGTTCCTCTATATGAATTGGTAGCATCGGTGATTTTAATAGGTGCTGCCCAAGACAACATATGCGACAAAAAAATTATTGACCATTTACGAATTAGGCCTATCGGATAATCATTCTTATCAGTGAAACGAGTAGTCAATACTATATCATAGTGTTGAAGCTGCTCAAGAATCTGTGGAATATACTTAGGGTCATGCTGGCCATCTGCGTCGATCCGAATAACGTAATCATAGCCCAAATTTGTCGCGTACTTATAGCCAGTCTCAACGGCTGCGCCGATACCCAAATTGATTGGTAAAGTCACTGTATCAGCATCAAGCGCTCTAGCGATTCCACCAGTGTTGTCGCTAGACCCATCATCTACGACCAAAATATCTAAATCCAACCCCAAGCTCTGAATACCACTAATAACCGAAGCTATCGAATTTACTTCATTGAAAGCTGGCATAAAGACTAGAGTTTTAGACATTACTTATATTCTAATTTACTGGAACTGACCTAACGCATTCAACGGAAAAAATCACCAATTCTTCCAAGGCACATTCCCAGAGTCCCAGTAATTTTCTAGAATCAATTTGTCACGCATCGAATCCATCGGCTGCCAAAATCCAGGATGGTAATAGGCGCTCAACAATCGGTGATCCGCCAGAGGGACTAACAAACCAGGCTCCAGCATCATACTTGAATCAAGATATTCAAAAACTTTCGGTTCCATCATCATAAATCCCGCATTGATTAACCCTCCATCAGTGTCCGATTTTTCTCTAAATGAACGCACGGTCGCCACTTCATCCCCTTCCAGCTCTAATACACCAAATTGCTGCCCCACGCTCACAGAAGTGATGGTAGCTATATTTCCTTCCTCAATTCCTTTGCGGTGATGCTCCAACAACTTTTCAAAATCCACGTTACTAACCGCATCGCCATAAGTCACCATAAAAGTCTCGTCATCCAAATATTTTTTGACTTGAGCTAAACGACCGCCAGTTAAAGTTCTCGAGCCAGTATTCACTAAAGTTACTCGCCACGGCTCTAAATCCGTCTTATGAATTTCAGTAGTATCGCTGGAAAAATCTAAAGTCACATCGGAGTTGTTACGACTATAATTAAAAAACCACTGCTTAATCATTTCCTGTTTATAACCGCAACAAATTACAAAATCATTAAACCCTTGAGCCGAATAATTTTTCATAATATGCCAAAGAATTGGCTGATCCCCAATTTCAATCAAAGGTTTGGGTCGAGTCACACTTTCTTCAGCAATTCTAGCCCCTTGACCGCCAGCGAAAATCACAACTTTCATAACAAATACTCCTTAATTTGGGCTTGAGTGACAGTCAAAGGATCAGCACCTTCAATCACTTGTTTATTCCAATCCACTGTCAAATCAACTGCATGTCGCCAGTCCAGTTTACCAGTCCAACCCAATACATTTCGCATTTTACTCGGATCTAAACTTAAAGTTTTAGCCTCGTGTAAAGGCTCGCTTCGCTTCCCAGCAGTCCGTCGCCAGCATTCAGTCTTCAGTTTTTGATTACTGCCCGCACCTGAGCCCGCGGCACCATCACCGAAACTATCATCACTGCACTCTGAACCCTGGACTCTGTGCTCTGTAATTCGAAAGCCAATCTTAGATTCAGTATATTCCACCACCTCTTGAACCGACACCAAATCAGCTAATTGAGGAGCTACATTGAACGCTTCAAAATTCTGCTCTGACAAATGATCAATTATTGTCAAATAGCCAGCCAAGCAATCCAAAACATGCTGCCAGGGGCGAACAGATTGTGGGTTTCGGATTTTCACCTGCTCCATTTCGCGATAAGCTCGCATCAGATCAACCATTAGCCGGTTCTGTGCAATATCACCGCCGCCAATCACATTGCCGCCGCGGGCAATCGCCATCGCAGTATAAAAATCAGGCATCTTTTGAAAAGTCTGTGCCGCAATATCTGCGGCAGCCTTGGAACTGGAATAAGGATCGCCAGGTCCCAACGGATCGGTTTCTTTGAAGGGAATCCCCAAATTCACTCGATTATCATAGACTTTGTCGGTCGTGATAACCAAAAGCTTTTGCACCTGAGCTTGATTGCAAGCATCAATAAAATTGTAAGTGCCCATTACATTAGTAT
Source organism: Candidatus Servula neotermitis (assembly GCA_031281695.1). Taxonomy (GTDB): domain Bacteria; phylum Actinomycetota; class Actinomycetes; order Actinomycetales; family Bifidobacteriaceae; genus Servula; species Servula neotermitis. The sequence goes on along the minus strand of JAITFB010000073.1, from coordinate 2,607 downwards.
TAAAAGTTTCATAAGGATGCGCATAACTATCCAAAACTAAAGCCTGTGCCGCTAAATGAATTGCCACGTCTGGATTAATTCGTTTGACCACCTGCGCCAACTGTTGATGCTCAGTAATGTCTAATGTAATGTCATTTTGTAACTGATTGTGCAACTCAGCAACTTCAAACAAACTGCCAGTCAACGCTGGTAAAGCAATACCCGAAACCTCATAACCTAATTGCTTTAGCATCAAAATCAACCATGATCCTTTAAAGCCTGTGTGTCCTGAAATTAGAATATGCATACTATTCATTTTAGCAAAATTGCCTTTATCTGCTGGTGTAATTAATTATCCTTATTGTCTCGATCGACATAAGTATTATGCTAACAAATCAAAGGTACGATCTGGGTTTACTTTATATAACTGATACTGAGCAAAATTTGGGAACAATGAACCATAAGTTTCCGCGAAATATTCGTCATAATTCAAAAAGAATATATAATCGGTGTTTCCTTCCACCAAAAAATCTGCAAAATCTTCTTTAGAAACCTGATCTTCGGGCGTAAGTACGCCTAAATAACCAATCGCTTTGTTGGCTATGGCCGTTTCCATTGGTGGTGATCCCCATTTTTCTGAATACGATGCGTTCGTTGGATTATGTTGAAAAATTTCGTAGTTCAACCAAACGCTTTGAGGGTTCGTCTCCGAAATAATCTGAACATTTGAGCCAATCTCGGTATTGTCAATTATTTTCCTGCCGAAAGGTTCAAAAAACGATGAGGAATCTGGATAATTGAGTGGACCAAGCATCAAAAAACGCAAGGTGTATGATGAACATAAACTAAACAAAAACAGACAGATTGCGATTGGCAGGCCTAAGCGAGCCCAAAATTTAACACCTAATCGCTTACTGTTTCGCTTCTTGTTGGTCGACCAAGGCAATTCCACGACTTCAAATGACTGAATCGTTATCAAAACTAAAAAGGTAATTAGGCTCACTGGCATAGTCAGCAAATACCTATCATAGCCAGCTAACGCAGTGGCCTCGCCTTCGCCAAACTGTGACTGATAAGCTATCAACATCATAAAAGCATAAGCGAACATACCTACAACGACTATGAATACTTGCTCGGCAATATGTCGAAATTTGTCAACTACAGCCAAAGCAATTGCTAACAGGATTAAAACAATTGCAATATGCCAATATTTCAAAATGAATTGCGACTCCGAACTCATAAAAGGTACTTGAAGAGTCATCAATCCTTCGTTCATTATTCGTTGCAAAAAATTTGCTTGAGATTCGACTTGCCAAGTTTCTTGATTCCCGAGAAAAAATCTCATAAGTAAATCAAAATTAAAACTTCCCTGGCCTTTTGTCCCCATCACAGCTACTCTAGCTTGCCAAGATCCAAAAAAGATAACAGGGATTGCCAAGACGACATATTTTTGCCATATGAAACTGTAAGACCGTGCTAACATTTGAAAAATGAATTGATACAACGCAATTACAAAAATAACAAACCAATAAATTACCCCCGTTGGTTTGGTCAAAATTACAACAGTGAGAGTTAATGCCAAATTAATGATATCAACGGATGCAGAATCAGACATAGTTTCCCGCTTGATAGTTCGATATGTTGCATGAGGATCAAAAAATCGCCAACCTATGAAAATTGCATACCCGCCCATTACCGCCATCGGTGCATCCATGTAGGTAGACTCAAAAAAATTCTCAATATAAGGATTAAAAAATGCTGGAATCACCAATGTCAGAGGAATGACCCAAAGCAGCTTGACAACAGAAAGTTTGCTCCAACCAAAAGAGATAATCGATACTAAGAGACCATAACATAATATCTGTTGTGCATCAAATAACCAAGATTCTTCCCATAAGCCCCCCCCCCAATAAATTCGAAGAAATACTTGTAGACAGAAATTGCAGGAGGATAATCCGGATGCCCCAATGATAACGATTCAGGGACATCATAAAATTGATTCAAGCGCAGCATTTCCTTAACCATTGGCCCCCAATGAGCAAAATCATCACCATCATGAATAGTGCGCCCCTGATTAATAAAACAAACATAGGAAAAAATAATCGAGAAAACCACCATTCCTGGAGTAAGAATGTAATTAAAAAATGTGGCTCTAAACTTCCGAAAGTCTTTAACAATTTGCAAAACCAACCACACCACACCAAAGACCACTAGTAACACGGCTACCCATAACCCCACTAATAACAGATTAAAAAGTCCAAAAATGTATATAACTAAAATTGTGCCCAATATGGTAAACGGTAAAAGTTTCTGAAAGGATCGTTTGAAAAAATAGGCTAGCGCACTTGTTCCTGCTAAATGATAAAGCAATAGCAGTAAATAACCCATTATCCAATTAGTCTAACATCATTTACTCACATTCAACCTTATGTCGTTACAGCCTGTGTCCTGAAATTAAAATATATATATTATGAATATGTCTTAGCAATGTTTAGTTCTACCGTGGTTTTTTAATCTAAAATGAATTTATGGCCGAAAACGAAAATTCTCAGCAGCAAGAAGCAAAATCTGAAATCTTAACCCTAGTCCGAAATTATTATCAATCTTTCCTAAAAAACGAAACTAATC
>JAITFB010000002.1 GCA_031281695.1 Candidatus Servula neotermitis | reverse complement strand
ATATATTTCTTTCCTGGCCTTCCATCCAAATAAATCGAGGCCATATTAATTGGTGCGTTCCTCAACAAAGCGCACACAATATGGTTATAAAAGTTTTGTTTTTTCATGCCTAAATACGAGTCACCAAGCTTTTCCTTATCAACCACCACAACGCGAATTGTAAAATTATTTTGACTAACCAATCTGATCAATTCTTGAATAGTTGTTTTTTTAGTTGAATAGTATCGAAATTCAAAGTTTTGCGGCAAGTTGTTATTTAACTTATAATCATTGATTATTTGAGCTGTTTTTTCAGCACTCGCTCTATTCGGAAAGAAAATTCCAGCAATGACGAAATAATCGGTTGAGCCCTGTCCTAATTTGAACCCAGGATCGCCGGAGTCGTCGATGAATACCAGCTGGCGCGGATGTGGTTGCTTGGGCGGTTCGGATTGAAAATTTGACCTAGGATTTTGCATACCATATTATATTACATAAGTTGAAAATAATTAAATTTTGGGGTTGTGCATAAGTCGCGTAAGTGGAGTTAGAGGCTCGATACTAGCGACTAGACGTTGGAGATCTGGGCGTTGGAGTGTAAACACAGTTAGAAGTTAGCGATTAGGGGGGGGTGATACATTGTATATGTAGCAAAAGAATCGATTGTTAAAACGCGGCAGCAATTGATTTGAAATGAATCTTGTTCTTATTTACTGACTCAAGCACATTAATCGAAGCAATTTCCGAAGGCATAGCCCTATACACGCTCCCATCTGAAGTCCATACATCCAGCTCGTCCTCGCCGGTATCATCGTTATCCAAAGCACCATTGAACCCCTGAGCATATCCTGTGATGGTTCGACCGTTGTTGTATACAACCTGAACCTGCTTCCCCAAATACTCAGATAACTTCATCATATTTTCATTTTAGGATATCTTCGCTAAAAACGGGAACGATGTGAGTGCGAGTCGCTGAGTGATGGATTTTAAATTGGTTAGTAATTCTTTGCTCACCAGTACTAGGATCGACTGCGTAACCGATGAGTCTGTCAGCCACAACTATTTGCTTATTATCATATCGTCCCTCGCTTATCATTCTAAGTCTTCCTCTGCCCGCGTATTGATCAAATAAAGCCTGAGCATCAACATCAACCAACAGATAACTCTTACCTGGCTCGCGCGTCGTCTCATCATGAGGCAACTGTTTGTCGCGATTGATTATATTTCCCCAATGATTCGTATTTTAGGTCGTGAAATCCTAAAAAAATAGTACGCTTCCTCAACATGATATTTTTATCTGAGATAATAACGAAACTTAAATAAATCAATCTTCCAATCATTATCAGCCGTTGTAGTTCCCATATTAAGATTCTGACCATAGATGAATCAAAAGTTTTACATAGCGATTTTAATTTACATATTATAGGGCAGGTTTGCCAAGGCATAACACAGTTTCAGTCGAACGGATCCCCAACTTTTTGCTTTTCTCCAGTGTTTCAAAAATAGTTAAACTTTCGATGACAAAAGTAAGTCAAAAAAATTCTAAAATTAATCTATGGGTCATTTTTTAGGTAAACTCAAAACGTTCATATTGGGTCGACATTTACCCAACCGGATGCTGGAACAAACCGAATTGCCTAAACGCGTAGCGCTTCCAGTTTTCGCTTCTGACGCTTTGAGTTCAGTCGCTTATGCGCCGGACGAGATTTTGTTATCGCTGGCCTTGGCTGGCGGCAGCGCTCTATATTTAGGACCTTGGGTAGGCCTAGCGGTCGCGGCAGTCTTAGCCGTGGTGGTTTTATGTTATCGCCAGAACGCTTACGCTTACCCATCCGGCGGCGGTGATTTTGAAGTTGTGACCAGCAATTTAGGCGCGAACGCTGGATTAGTGGTCGGTTCGTCCTTGTTTGTGGACTACATTTTAACAGTCGCCGTTTCGATCTCCTCGGGCTGCACTTATTTAGTCTCCATGATGCCTGAACTCGCGGCTTACCGCACAGAAATTGCCATCGGTATTGTAGTCTTCATTTGCCTGATGAATTTGCGCGGAACCAAAGAATCAGGAAACTTTTTTTCCATTCCGGCCTATACTTTTATTGCCACCACCGGCTTATTGATTTTGATAGGGCTGGTGCAATATTTTAGTGGAACTTTAGGAGTAGCCACCAGCAGCCAACTAGAAATCTCAGCCACCGCTGGATACGAAAACTCCCTGGTCGGTTTAGGATTAGTTCTCTTGCTTTCGCGAGCGTTTGCCTCAGGCAATACCGCATTAACTGGCATCGAGGCCATTTCCAACGGCATTCCGATTTTCCAACCGCCTAAATCCAAAAATGCCGCCAAGACTTTACTGATGCTGGGTGGACTTTCAACTTTTATGCTGACCTCCATTTTGTTTTTGTCCAACCAAACTGGGTTGGTTTTCATCAACGATCCTAATGCAGCCATCGAAATTCACCAAACCGCTTTAGGCGTAGATTTGGGCGAGAACGTAAACGCCAATCCTGGCGACGATACAATTAACGCTGGCAGCAGTTTAGTTCAAGCAGCTCTCACACCAGCCATCGGTCAGTTAGCCCAAACTATTTTTCCCAATTTTTCAGCGGCTTTTTACTTAATCTCCATCGTCACTTTGGTAATTCTATTCTTGGCCGCCAATACCGCTTTCAACGGTTTCCCTACGTTAGCCTCAATTTTGGCTCAGCGCAGTTATTTACCGCATTATTTAGCCAATCGCGGCTCGCGATTGAGCTTGTCCAACGGCATCATCTTTTTGACTTTGGTATCCGGACTTTTGATTGCTATTTTCCGAGCCGATGTAAGCGCGCTAATTCAATTATATGTTCTAGGCGTATTCATTTCTTTCACGCTCAGCCAACTCAGTATGATTATCCATTGGCGAAAACACCCTGGTCCGCGAGTATGGTCGAAGATCCTATTAAGCTGCGTGGGCTTTGTTATGACAGGAACAGTGCTGGTAATCATTTTGATCAATAAATTCATTCACGGGGCTTGGATCACTCTCCTTCTAATCACATTTCTATTTCTGTATATGAAACACATCCAAAAAATTTACCGCGAAACTGAATCAGGCGTCTCTCTAACCAGCGAACAATTGGCTAACCAGCGCTCAGACCCTGCTTTAAATCCCACTACCATCCAAGCTATAGTATTAGTTTCGGAATTAAATCGGCCTACAGTCCGCGCGTTACATTACGCTCAACTCACTCACCCTCAGTGCGTGTTGGCCTTACACGTTGACGAAGATCCTGAACGAACTCAAAAATTGCGACAAGCTTGGGCCGAAGCCGACTTCCGGACTCCTTTAAAAATTATCCCTAATCCTTTCCGACAAACTGTGACCAATGTAGTTCAATTCATTTCCATCACTCAAGATAATCATCCAGATCAACTTTTAGCCATCTTTATTCCTGAATATGAACTCACCAAAACTTCCGATGTTCTTTTACATAGTCGAACTGGCGAGAAAATCCGCGATCAACTTTACCATCTCCCTGGGGTGATTTTTGTAACTGTCACTTGGCCGTTGCAAGACGATCACCACGCTTGAATTTTACAGTATCTGCCTATAGATTTTGAGTATCTGCATATAAAATAGCAAAAATTGGGCAGATACTTAAGGAGATTTCGGAGTATCTGCATATAAAATAGCAAAAATTGGGCAGATACTTATGGAGATTTCAGAGTATCTGCATATAAAATGGCAAAAATTGGGCAGATACTTATGGAAATTTCAGAGTATCTGCATATAAAATGGCAAAAAATGGGCAGATACCGGATATTATTACAATTTATCTGCATATAAAATGGCAAAAATTGGGCAGATACTCTTGACATTAGGCAGATAATCAGTTAACCTAAATATGTAACCAGAAAGGACATATGGAAAAAACTTTCAATTATGCTTTTTTAGCCCGTGGCGAACTACCCACAAAATTTGTTCCGCTCTCCAATATCGTAGCTGAACAAAAATCGCTCAACAGCTATAGAGAGGGTACTTATCCTGACATATTTAGCCACTTAGAGAACATCGCTAGGCTTCAATCTGTGAAAGAATCTAACGCCATTGAAGGTATCATAACCAATGATGAACGGCTCAACCAAATCATTACGGGTACGACTGAGCCTCTCAATCACGATGAAATGGAAATTGCTGGCTATCGAGATGCTTTAGATACCATTCACCAAAGTTACACTCGCTTAGATGTCAGCGAAATCAACATATTGAATTTACATCGTCAGATGCTTACTTACACTATGGATGGCGGCGGGGCTTATAAACAGGGCAATAATCTCATCGTGGCGGTTGACGATTTGGGCAATCGGAAAACCCGCTTCACCCCCGTATCAGCCGAAGCAACGCCCAGAGCCATGGAACAGCTGACTTTAGCCTATTTCGATGCTCGATCGCGTAGCGATATTAGTCCACTCTTATTGATTCCTTGCTACATTTTAGATTTTCTTTGCATCCACCCTTTTGGCGACGGCAACGGGAGAATGTCTCGATTACTCTCACTACTGCTTTTATACCGAAGTGGCTATGATATTGGAAAATACATCTCCTTCGAAGCTAAGATCAGTAAATTCAAAACCAATTATTATCAAGCACTAAAAGAATCATCCGAGAATTGGCATACCAATCAAAACGATTATTTCCCCTTTATGTACAATTTTCTCCAGACCTTAGTCCTTTGTTACAAAGACTTAGACCAGCGTTTTGCGCATCTCCAAGGCGAACGACCTTCTAAAAAAGTCCGTATTGAACAAACTCTGATGAATTCTTTGACCCCAATGTCTAAAAAAGATATGCAAGAGGTCTGGCCTGATCTCAGCATCAGTACCATAGAAGCCGTTTTAGGCGCAATGCTAAAAGCTGGAAAAATTGAAAAAATCGGAGCGGCAAGGAGTACTAAATACATCCGAAAACTCAACTGAGTCAACTCAACTAAACGTGTCATTCGTGAGTGGAAAATTTCCGAAAATTAAAGATCAATCACGCCTTCTAAACAATATTGTCTTAGATAATCAGCAAATTCTTCAAAATTATTCTTCTCGTAATATTCCACCAAGCGTATAGAAAACTCTAACTTCTGATCAGGCGGAACGGCTAAAATGCCGACATTATTTTGAATCAGAATATGATTAGCCGCTAATTGAGCAGTCCGTTTATTGCCATCGTTAAACCATTGCCCTCTCACAATTTCCGTAAAAGTTTTCAATCCTCGCTCAACCAAGTCGCTAGTCTTAGTTAACCGATTCAATAAACTAGATACCCCTTCTAAATTGGGAATCGGGGGAACGTAATCAGTTCCGGAAATTTTCACTCCAAAAGCCCGTAGCTTGCCAGCGTCACGAATTAAACTACCTTCTCCAATCAAGCGATTATATTGCGAAACCGTTGCAAAGTCCAAAGGATACTCAATTTGATCAAACAAAAATTGCCAAGCTCTTTTTAAATTATTTACCACCAACACCTCATTAACTCCCGCTCCTGGCGGCACCCGGCCTTCGAGAATTTCATTGGTATCCGGCCAAGTGATCCCGTTAGGCAACTCCAAATTAGCAGCTTTCCAAACACTATCCGAAATTAAACGTTTCGCTTGAAACTGGAAAACCACTGGATCCACATTGACAACTGGTAAATTAATCATATTTTGATTTTAACTGAAACACTCTAGCAATTAAACTGAGTTTGTGGATTTAATCTCAGCCATTACTTATCTCGGTCTCGCGGGTATAATCGTGTGCGGGATTGTCGGTTTAATCAAAAAACAATATCAACCTCAACCATTTTCGTTTTTGATCTATTTCATATCTGGAGCAATTTCACTATTCTATATGTTTGTCAATCAGAGTCATTGGTTACCCCTGATTGTCGAAGCAACTTCCGTGATTTGGAATTTCACTCTAACTATCATCGGATTTTGGATGGTGTTCCATAAACGTATTCAATACCACCTTAAGAAAATCGATTTTGCCTTATTTGGTTTAGCCATTTTGGGATTCATTATTTACTTTCTGATAGACAATTTGACTTTTGCTGCTATAGTCAACAGCTCCATATCGCTATTCGCCCCTCTCATTACCATCCGTAAACTCTGGGAAGCTCCGCAAACTGAAATGGTTTCCCTTTACTCAGCCGCAGCCCTGGCATGGACTGCCAACGCTTTCCGTATGCAGAATCTCAACGATTTTATAATCTTCGGCATATGGACCCCAGTTTCCATTTTGAGCCTAGGGTTGCTGATTGTGCGAAAATATATTATACCACCCAACCCACTAAACCAATACGAAAAGAAAACCTAAAAGACCAGCGAAAATAACCATCAGAACAATGATGCCAATAAAACTAATAACTAGACCAGCAATCGCCAAGCCCTTAGGATCCTTGAATAGTCCTATGATGGAAAACACTACACCTAAGACCCAGCAAGTCCATCCCAAATAAGGAATCCAGCTAAAGATCAAACCAGCCAAAGCCAATATAAAACCAGCTGTACCAAAAGAATTTTTCTCCTCCGAAACATAAATCACTTCAATAGGTGGCGGCGGTGTACTTGAACTATTTTCAGAATAATTATCAGACATAATATTTGTAGCTTAGCTTATTCTCAGTTTTTGAGTCATTCACAGATGCCCATAAGGCATTGTTTTCGCTCCCCTCCAGCAGCAAATCCCAAACGTAATCTTGACATACATATTCTTACTGGTGTCAAATATCAACCTAAACTTAAGATATGGACCCGCTCACCATTGCTGCTGTTATCATCATTACTTTAGCTTTAATTTTTTATACTACTGGCGTTTTTGCTGAGAGGCATGCTGGTATTCTCAAATGGAGTCACACTATCTGGTTTGGTTTAGGCTTAGCGTCAGACACAGTTGGAACCACCATTATGACCTATATCGCCAGCACATCGACCACCAAATCATCGTTATTCCCTTTCCACCAAATCACTGGTTATTTAGCCATCGTTTTAATGGCTTTCCATTTCATTTGGGCGTTAGTTTCTCTAGGCAGCCAACGACAAAACTGGTTGACTAATTTTCATAAGTTCAGTGTTATAGTCTGGTCGTTTTGGTTGATTCCTTATTTAGCTGGCATGATTATGGGGATGATCGGTGATTAGTCCCTTAGCCCACGGCGCGGTTGCGCAAAACGACCAGTTACTGAGCGTCAAATAATAACAAATAATTTAGGTCGTTTTGACCGAATATTTTTATATCGATTTTTTTAGACATTTTTTCAATTTTCACCTGTATAGCGCATTTTTGTTTTGCATTTCTTGGTTAGAAGCTTTGCATTTCTTGGTTAGAACCTTTGCATTTTTCCGTTAGAACGCTTGCATTTCTTGGTTAGGAACGTTAAACTAACGATATGTACAAAAGAAATGCTGTTCTTTTGGCTGATGAACTTAGCCATGATATTCCGGTATTGCTTCTACAAGGACCGCGCTCTGTGGGAAAATCTACCATACTCAACGAAATCGCGCAAGCTTATCAAACTGAAGTAATTGATTTCGACAACCGTGATGTCAGAACTGCATTCAACGATGCCGGAACCCATTTCTTACCTAAAACTCAACCTGTCTTGATTGACGAATATCAAAAAGCACCGCTTATATTAGACGATATTAAAGTCAGATTGAATAAATCAAGCACGCCTGGCCAGTTTATTATAACTGGATCTACTTCTTTCGATGCTTTACCTGGAGGTACTCAAAAATTAACAGGTCGTATCCATCGACTGGACATTTGGCCTCTTACTCAATCAGAAATCCTAGGCTCTACGCCAAATATCATCAATAATCTCATCCAAAACCCCGGAATTACTATCAACCAACTACGAGAATATCGATCTACAACCACTCGTTCAGACTATTTAAGATCAATTTCTATTGGCGGCTTTCCCCTCAGCGTCAGTGAGACCAATCCAAAAAAACGCAAACGTTGGTATACGGACTATTTAGATTATTCAATTAATCACGATATTCCAGACATTCTTAAAATTCGACAGGCCACTGATATGGATAAACTGATCCCAAGATTGAGCAAAAATACCGCTGGAGTTTTAAATGTTTCTAGAATTTGCGAAGATATCGGGATCAAGCCCAATACCGCTGATGAATACATTTCCCTATTAGAAAAAATTTTCTTGATTCAAAAATTAGAAGCAAGTACTCTGGTTGACACTCCTCGATTAGCGAAACGCCCTAAACTTCACTTCGTTGACTCAGGTTTAGCGACCAACCTATTAGGGTTTGATTCAGATACAATTTCGAAAATTAATCCGCAAACGGCGCAACGCGTGGGACAGTTGGTGGAAACATTTACTATCAATGAAATTATACGTTTAGCGCAACTGAACGATGACTTCAAGGCTGCTAAATTTTGGCGAACTCGAACTGGAGAAGAGATCGACTTGATCTTAGAGATTTGGGGAGAGAAAACCATCGCTATAGAAATCAAAGCTAGTTCTACGCCCAAATCGAC
>JAITFB010000092.1 GCA_031281695.1 Candidatus Servula neotermitis | reverse complement strand
AATTGTATTAGTCATCGAGTGACGCTTTCGGCAGCTGGCTATCAAAGTCTGAGCGCTACTTCTGGTTGGTCTAAAGTTGGCGCTGGCAGTTTTTCTGCATTGCAGTTCGGCACTTTGCCAGAAGGTTACAAATTACCTATGGGACAAACCACCGATCTGGCCAACACGCTAGGTAATATAAGTTTTGAGCCCGCTGGTTATGGTACCGCCACTTTAGACCATTGGGAAGTAATGTGGGCTGGCACTTCAACTGCTTGCAAACTGCCTACAATCAACGAGTGGCAAAACTTGCCCAACGCTCTGGCGGTCGTGGTTCCGGATAATCCACCTGTACCCGATCAAGACATAACCATTGGTCTTTGTCAAACTCGCTATGCCGGATATTACGGACAAATCAACTCAGATAATCAGCTGGTCAATCGCTGGGAAATCACTGTACCCGACTCTTTGACGCCTAATGCAGCCTCGCTATCTTATCGACCAGTTTTCAAAGTTGCGACTCGCGTTCCCAGCAATCCCATTATCCCAGATGGTGCATTCTTGAGCGCAACCAAAACTTATGAAGGTTGGATTACCGTGGTCCCTCCAGTCCATCAAACTAACCTTGATTCCATCATTTCAACCAGCACTAATCAGCTCTGGATCGGAAACGCTGGTTCAACCCAACCCGACGATACCACCTTAATCGCCGACCTAGGGACCGATTTCCTCTGTTCAGCCTCCCCCGAACCCGATCCAGTCCCCAATTGCGACCCCAACGACCCTCCCATCATCCGCGACATCACCCTCTCCTACGCCTTCCCTGATGACAGCCTACAGGAAACAAAAAACGTAAAACAAAAAACGAAAAATGATCAAAATGTCGGTGATAGTGCCAACGGCTCTGACAGTGATGGTAATCCCGCAGAGGGCGGATACATCGATGCCGCCCCTACAACGTTGGACAATCAGGCCAACGGCTCTGACGGTGATGGTGATCAAATACTGACTACTGACTACTGGCTACTGACTACTGATAGCGCCTGGACTGAACTCGTGGTTGCCGAAACCGACGCTTACACCCTATCCACAGACGGAACCAGCCTCACTTTCACTCCGCATAATGATTTCGGTGTTGCGACTGCTGCCGACCAATCCACGCTGGCGGGGGCTTTCGTCAAAGTCGATTTCGCGTTGGAGTTCCCCGGATACAATCCTTGGCATTGGTATTCTGAGTTAGTCCAAATTGGCGTTTCAACTACTTGCGCCGACAGTACTGCGACGGGAGCTTATCCTGGTTGCGAAGTCCCGCCTCCTCCACCACCACCAGCTCCCATTTCTCAACTGGAAGATTTCAGTGCTACCTTAGATAACGCAAACTTTGATGTATCTTTCAGTGTTTCCAGCGCAACTTATATCGATGTTTTGGTTGCAGCCACCACCTCTGACGGAACTGCGACTGGTACTACTATTGCGGGTTCAATTGCCAACAGTTCGACCCGAGTTGATTTCACTTGGTCGGCTTTGGACGCTGGAACTTATACGATTAATTTGTCTGGCACGGCTACTAATTCCGACTCTGTAACAACCTATCTGACGGCCGGGCCTTTGGAATTGACTATTACTGCTCCCGAACCGCCTACTCCCCCCGAACCTCCCACGCCTCCCGAACCGCCTACGCCTCCTGAACCAGCCCCCCCAACGCCTACCACGCCGGTGGTGCCCAATGTCGATTCGGATGTATTCAAAGTGAACTACGATGATCAAACTCACATTATGGACTTTGGCTGGAATATTTTGGACGCTGAGTCCGCCGAAGTCATCATTTCCAACTCTAATGCTCTCGCAGGATTTGATTACAGTTATAAATCGGACAGCATCAGCGGAAATTGGTCAGTCCATGGAGTTTTCGCAGGAGTTTACAGCGCTACCTTTATCGCCAGCTCAACTGCTAACGGCCAAGTTACGACTTACTCCCAAGTGGTCACGACTACTATTGGCCTCCCGCAAAAGACCAAGCCGCAAGATGTCAGTTTCCCTGATGTCAATACTTCGGCCAAATCTGTCACGTATTCTGGCTCCAAAAAAGCCACTAAAGTTCCAGCAGTCAACGCCGCCCGTAAAGCTTCCATCCAATGGCTGGCCGGCTACGGCATTACTGTAGGTTCAGGTAAAGTCGACGGAAAGACTGCTTTCAAACCTCAAGATATTGTTAACCGCGGGGCTATGGCTCAGTTTTTCCAAAAGTTGGCTGGTTTTACTGACGCGCAAATTGAGGCTCAATACTCCGGACGCGATGCTGAGTTCACTGACATCAAGCAGTTCCAATCAGGTAAAGATAAGAACCTTCCGCGCTTTTATGCGATCCTCTGGCTGGCTGAAACGGGCATTACGGTCGGTTGCAATGAATCTGGTTCGAAATATTGTCCAGACAACCCAGTCAACCGCGGCGCCATGGCGGAGTTTATGCAAAAATTCGCTGGTCTTGATCCATCTCCCACCTCTGAGTCGGATTTCCCTGATGTTAGTTCACAAACTAAAACGATTAAATATGACGGAAGTCAGTCCAGCGTGAAAGTTTCCGGGCTGAACCTGAACCGCATCGGAGCCATAAATTGGCTAAGTTCAACTAAAATCACGGTCGGGAGTGGGAACTTTAAAGGTCAAACTACTTTCAAACCTGAAGATGCTGTAAATCGCGGCGCCATGGCACAATTTATGCATAAGCTGGCCTTCGCGCTCGGGTCAACCACTGTGCAGCCGAAATAACGACTAGAGCTGTTAACCTCACATTTTGTTTTGCCTGTGGGTTTTTGCCAACCATTTGCTGGTAAGCTAGACTTACTATGTCTTATACAATTGATAGCGCGCGTCTCGACGGTGCTTATGATTATGCTTTCAACAAATTGAAAGCATGGGGGAGAATTCCCTCGATTTCCAATCCGAATTTTGACCAAGCTGAAGTTCAAAAATCCGCAGAATTTGTGGCGGACACTTTGAAAGAATTAGGCTTGGAAGTAAAAATTGCTCGTTCCAAAACTGACACTGGCGAATTGGGTGCTCCAGCAGTCTTAGCTAAAAAAATTGTCGATCCGAATCTTCCTACAGTTTTGTTGTACTCTCATCATGATGTTCAACCAGTCAATTCGCCTCAGTCCTGGGACACAGATCCTTTTGAACCCACTGTAAAAAATGGCCGACTCTATGGACGCGGAATCGCTGACGATGGCGGTGGACTAATCCAACATTTTGCCGCGCTCAAATATTGGGGCGACGATCTTCCAGTCAATGTCTTGACCATGATCGAAGGCGAAGAAGAAATCGGCTCGCCTTCCTTTGCCAACTTTGTGAAAGATCACCAAGCTGCTTTGAAAGCGGATTACTACATCATCGCTGATGACGGCGAAACAGTTCCCGGAACTCCCAGCATTACCATTTCACTTCGCGGCGTAATTACTTTGACCATTGAAGTCCGACTCTTGGAACACGATGTGCATTCAGGTATGTTTTCCGGACCGATTTTGGACCCTTACACTTTGGTGGCCAAATTGGTGGCATCATTGCATGACGAAAAAGGTGATGTGGCGGTTCAAGGCTTGGTTTCCTATGACGACAATTACGATTACGAGACTGAGGCGGCTTTTCGCGAGGCCAGCTCACTGATTGACTCAGCCCAGTTAGTTGGGACCGGCAGCATCGCGGCTCGCTTAGGGACTAAACCTACTATCACCTTCATCGGTATGGACATTCCCAGGTACGAACAAGCTTCCAATACCATTGCGCCTGTCGCTCACGCTAAACTTTCGGTTCGTACGGCTCCCGGCGAGGATCAAGAAGCTGCTTTCAATGCCATTAAGAACCATTTGGAAAGAGTGGATATTTTCGGCGCGCAATTGACGGTCAAAGCTGAAGCCATGGGACCTGGTTTTAAATCAGACTTGGATTCGACTTTAGTTCAAAAAGCTAAGGAAACTTATCGCGAAGTTTGGGGCAAAGACCCAGTTTACGTTTGCGAAGGCGGAACTATTCCGCTGACCAGCGTTTTACAAGAAAATTATCCTGAAGCCCAAATTATGATGACTATGGCTGAAGACCCTGACTCTCGGGCTCATTCAGCGAACGAATCAATCGATTTAGATGAGCTGAAAAAATTCGTCACTGCTGAAACTCTTTTGCTGGCCAAGCTATCAGAAGTCAGATAGCAGATGACCGAAAACAGCTTACAGAGTCAAAGTTCGAGTGCTTTGGGCGGTTCTGTTGGAGAACATTCATATCTGTTCTCTGACATCGGTCTTCTGATGTCTCAATGTCTAATCACTAATCACTAATCACTAACATCATGATTGAACTCAAAACCCCGGATGAAATCGCGAAAATTCGCCGCACCGGAAAAGAAGTACACCGGATTTTGCATTTATGTAAAGAGCAAGCTAAGGCCGGAACGAATTTGCTGGAGCTGGACGAATTGACTAAAACCGAGATTGCGCGAGTCGGAGGTATTTCCTCATATGTGGATTATGCTCCCCAATTTGCTCACGGCAAACCGTTTGGGCATTATATTTGCACTTCAGTTAACGATGCTGTTTTGCACGGCATGCCCTTCGATTATAAGTTGCGTAAAGGCGACTTAGTCTGTTTGGACTTGGCGTTTTCCATAGATGGTTGGGTCGCTGATTCAGCCATTAGTTTCGTTGTAGATCAACCAGCCTCGGGCGTTAATCAGAAATTGCTGCAAGCTACTGAACAAGCGTTGTATGTCGGAATTGACCAAGCTGTGGCTGGTAACCATGTGGGAGATATTAGTGCTGCCATTGGTCGAGTGGCGAAAAAATTTCATTTACCAGCCCCAAACATTACCTATGGCGGTCACGGAGTCGGTCGGGCTATGCATGAGGAGCCCAATATTCCTAACGACGGAATTCAAGGGACTAAAGAGCCTTTGCGTGCAGGCATGGTAGTTGCGATTGAGCCTTGGTTTATGGCGACGACCAGCAAACTGAAAACCGATCCCGACGGTTGGACTTTGCGCTCGCTCGATGGCTCGCCAACTGCTCATTTCGAACATACAATTGCTATTACAACTGATGTTGCTGAAGTGTTGACGCGCTAAACTATACTTATGACCGAACCTAATTTGGCTCAGGTTTGGATTCCTCAACCTAGCCAACCTAATCCTGAGTCCTGGACTACTCAAACTCCTATCAAGTCCGAAAAATCCGCGTCTCTGGCCTGGAGAATTCTGGGTTCGATCGGCTTAGCTATCTTGGTCGCGACCATTGCTGTGTTCAACTATCGCCAGTTCCTAAGTTGGTATGTGCCAGTTGGATTAATTGGAGTTTTGTTGCTGATATTTCTGGCAGCGTTGGTGGCGCGCTGGGAAGTCGGCCGAGTGGGCGTGATTCTTTATACTCTTGTTTTGGTTTTGACTATGCAGTTTTTCGTGTTTTATAACCCTGAGTCTTGGTTGCTGGTTTCAATTTCAACCGAAAGTTCTAGCTGGATCTATGCTAATGCTGCCGAGTTGTTGCTTTTTGTTGCGCCAGGTTTAGCTCTAATTCCTTTGTTATTCCCAGCAGCAAGAAAACGTTAGCTGCTCCACCTCAATTTTCCTGCACCCCCTAGCAACTAGTCGCTAATCACTGCTAGAAGGGCGAACCCCCTAGCAACTAACTGCTAGCAACTAACTGCTAACAACTAACTGCTAAAATATCCCAGTAATCATTCCGTCGTCGGTCACATCAATAGCTTCGGCTGCTGGAATTTTCGGAAGCCCAGGCATAGTCATAATGTTTCCAGCAATCGCCACGATAAATCCAGCGCCGGCTGATACTTTGACTTGACTAACTTGAATTCTAAAACCTCTGGGAGCGCCCAAGAGTTGAGGATTGTCTGAAAATGAATACTGAGTTTTCGCAATACAAATGGGTAAATTAGCGAAACCTAATTCAGTCAATTTTTGGATTTGAGCTTGAGCGTTAGGAGTAAAATCGACTCCATCAGCGTGGTAAATCTTTTGGGCAATTGCGATGATTTTTTGGTCAATCGGTAATTTGAGATCATAAGCAAAACGGTTTTGGTCGGTGGAAATATGGACTAACTCGACGACTTTTTGAGCTAAAGCTGTTCCACCAGCACCGCCGCGAGCCCAAACATCAGTTAAAATTGCCGAAACGCCCATACTTTTCACTTCTTGTTCCAGCAACTGCAATTCCGCTTCAGTGTCGCTGGTAAATTGGTTAATTGCCACCACCAGCGGGATTTGATAAACTGTCTGAATGTTTTGAATGTGTTGAGTCAAATTACTAAGTCCAGCTTGCAGAGCAGGCAAATTTTCCCGAGCCAAAGTTTCTTTCGCAGCGCCGCCGTGATGTTTGAGGGCGCGGATTGTCGCGACTAATACTATGGCGTCAGGATACAACCCAGACTGTCGACAATTGATATCCAAGAATTTTTCAGCTCCCAAGTCGGCTCCGAACCCAGCTTCAGTCACCACAATTCCCTTGTCGCCAGCGCTTGCGCCAATCAGACCGCAGGCTGTGCGAGTCGCAATCACCGAGTTGCATCCGTGAGCGATGTTGGCAAATGGTCCGCCGTGAATAATGGCCGGAGTCCCAGCCAAAGTCTGAACTAAATTGGGTTTCAGCGCATCTTTTAATAAGGCTGCCATCGCACCTTGCGCTTTCAAATCTCCAGCTGTGACCGGCTGCCCAGCGGTATTGTAAGCGACCACTATTTGGCCGAGTCTTTGTTTCAGGTCCTGAAGATTGGCGGACAAACAAAAAATGGCCATCACTTCCGACGCCACCGTGATATCAAAACCATCAGTTCGAGGTACTCCGTTGACAGTGCCGCTGTTGTTGGTGGCTGGATTAGGCAAACCGTCTTGGACATAGCGTAATTGCCGGTCGTTCATATCCACCACCCGTTTCAGCGTGATATTATTCAAGTCGATCTGCAACGCGTTGCCTTGCTTGATGTGATTGTCCAACATAGCGGCCAGCAAATTGTTTGCGCTCCCGATGGCGTGGAAGTCTCCGGTGAAATGCAAATTGATGTCTTCCATCGGCGCAACTTGGCTGTATCCGCCCCCAGCCGCACCGCCTTTGATTCCGAAAACGGGGCCTAACGATGGCTCGCGTAAAACCACCACGCTGGAATAACCGATCTGATTGATGGCGTCGGCTAAGCCAATACTAGTCGTGGTTTTGCCCTCTCCAGCTGGCGTAGGATTGATAGCTGTGACTAAAACTAATTTTTCGCCTTGATTCGCTCGCGTTGAATAGGACAGATAGTCAGAAATTTTAGCTTTGTAGCGACCATAATATTCGAGCTGTTGTTCGGTTAAACCGATTTTTTCAGCGATCTGAATGATAGGTTGAAGTGGAGTTTTTTGCGCAATTTGATAGTCTTCCATAGATTTAAGGTTAACCTTTAAGTATGGATAATAAAATTACTGTGGAACACCATCCCGATCAAACTAAATACGTCCTTTTGGACGGAGACCAACAAATTGGCGAATTAGACTACGTCGTTCTAAAAGACCAAGTCAAGAATTTCTTTCATACTGAAGTGAATCCAGAATACGCTGGTCAAGGTTTAGGTAAACTTTTAGTCAAACAAGCTTTGGATGATGCGAAGAATGATCAAATTAAGATCCAACCTTCGTGTCCGTTTGTTCACGCTTTCGTCCAAAAGAATCCTGGTTACGAATCTTTAGTCCGCTAGCGATTAACAGTTAATAGTTAACAGTTAATAGTTAATAATCGTTGAGGTTGAATGTAATCGAACTTTCGCTTTCAGCGACCGAACAGAGTCAGCGTAAGTTCTGACACTTAGAAATCTCTCACGACTAATTCCTAGAACAATTCCTAATCCCAAGAATACTATTTGTGTAATTTGGCTAGGCGAGACCCGGATGAGGCTATAATATAAACACGTAAGGAGTATTATGAATTTTGAAAAAATTCGCGTTGTACAATACGGTTGCGGAAAAATGGCTAAGTATATTGTGCGGTATTTGTATGAAAAAGGCGCTGAAATTGTCGGCGCGATTGACATTAACCCCGAGGTGGTGGGCATGGATCTAGGAGATTTCGCAGAGTTAGGAACTAAGTTGGGAGTGAAAATTTCCAGCGACGTTGATCGAGTTTTGGATGAATCTGATCCGGATATCGCAGTCTTGACCTTGTTCAGCTTCATGACGGATATGCAAGAGCATATGGAAAATTGCGTGAAAAGGGGCATTAACGTCATAACGACTTGCGAAGAAGCCATTTATCCTTGGACGACAGCTTCCGTGATTACCAATCGTTTGGACCGAATGGCCAAAGATACTCGCTGTACCATTGCCGGCTCAGGCATGCAAGATATATATTGGGTGAATATGATTGCTGCGATCGCTGGCGGTGTACATCGAATTGACAAAATTCATGGCGCAGTTTCATATAATGTTGAAGATTATGGCTTGGCTTTAGCTAAAGCTCATGGAGTGGGTTTAACCGCGGAAGAGTTTGAAAAGCAAATTGCTCATCCAGCGGATTTTGAACCTAGCTACGTTTGGAACTCCAACGAAGCTTTAGCCGCTGAGTTTGGCTGGACTGTAAAAAAGCAAACTCAAGTGAATAAGCCTTATTTCCATGATGGTGATTTGAAGTCAGAAACTTTAGGTGAAGTAATCCCTAAAGGCAAAGTAATTGGTATGAATGTAGTGGTGACGACCGAGACTTATCAAGGTCCGATTATTGAAACTGAATGTATCGGTAAAGTTTATGGGCCTGATGACGGAGATATGTGTGATTGGGAAATTCAAGGCGAGCCTAATGTGAAGTTCGCAGTCGATAAACCAGCTACGGTTGAGCATACTTGCGCAACTATCGTAAATCGAATTCCGAATATTTTGCGCTCTCCCGCAGGCTATTTTACTGTGGAAAAACAACATCCTGTAGAGTATTTGACTTACCCTCTGCAAACTTACGTTTAGTTCACTGAGCTCGCATTAAGCGGTAGTTAGATACCAGACCTCACCTCTATTTTGGGTCTTTATCCCCAGCCCTATTTCTGGTTTGTCATATTCGGCTCTTGTGATTTTATATAATGACATGGTTCCCCTTGAAATCAAGGGGAACTCCAAGCCGTTTGCCGGCGTGGAGGGGTTATACAGGGTTCGAGTTTGAGATGGGGTAGAGCCCCAGGCTCATAAAAAATTATTCTCCAGCAGTCAGTATAGTTAAACTGTAGGTATGTATACACTCGCAGACCAACAGCGGTACGTCGAAGAACGTCCATTGATTCAAAGTAGGTTGTTAAAAGATCGAGGGGAGTTTAATCGGGATCGGGCTCGCATTATTCATAGCTCGGCCTTTCGGAGGTTGGCTGGAAAAACTCAAGTTTTAACCAGTGGTCACGATGATTTTGTGCGAACGCGTTTGACTCATTCTTTAGAAGTGGCTCAAATTGGCAGGCAGATGGCGGAATTCTTGGGTACCAACACAGATCTAGTGGAAACGGCTTGTTTAGCGCACGATATTGGACATCCACCGTTTGGTCATTTGGGTGAAAAGATTTTGAATGAAATGGCTTTAGATATTGGCGGATTCGAAGGGAATGCTCAAACTTTTCGGATTTTGACTAAACTTGAGCCGAAAATTTTAAAGAACCCTCAATCTTCTGTTGGGTTAAATTTAACTCGAGGTACTTTAGACGCGATTATCAAATATCCTTGGTCCGAATCTGAAAAACTCGATCATGCAGTTGATGCCCAGAACCCTAAATACAATTACTATGCCGATGATACTGAAATTTATGATTGGGTTCGCGAACCAGCTCAAGGCAGTCATCGTAAATGTTTAGAAGCTCAAATTATGGATTTTGCTGATGATATTTCTTATTGCGTAAATGATTTCGAAGACGGTTATGCTGAAGGATTGATTAATTACGAACATTTTAACTTAGCGAACCCTACTGACGAACTATTGGACCGGATTTTCAAGGCTTATAACCATGATTTTACACCTGTTGAATTTGAACATGCGTTTGAGCGATTGCATTACGCTCAATTTTTCAATTTGCATTTTGACGGATCTTTTAAGGCTTTGGCTACTTTGAAATCTATCACTTCAGCTTTGATTGGACGATTTGTAACTTCAGTTTGCTATAGCACTGTTGCTCAAGCTCCAGATATTGAAATGATTCGTTACAACACTGATTTGAGTGTTGAGCGGGGGACTGAAGCTGAGATTATGGTGATTAAGAGTTTAGTTTACGCTTTGATTTATGAAAGCGAAATGGTTTTGAAAACTCGAGATATCCAAGGTCAAATCGTGCGTGATCTAGTGGACTATTTCATGTCTAAATCTCCTAAACCCGCGAAAAAGATGGCTGATTGGTTTTTATTCTTTTGGAACCAAGCCGAAACCGAAGATCAACGTTTTAGAGTTGCAATCGACCAAGTGGCCTCCCTGACCGACACTTCCGCTGTTCGTTTGCAATTTTCAAAAAACTAGCTAGAAAATTCCTG
>JAITFB010000050.1 GCA_031281695.1 Candidatus Servula neotermitis | reverse complement strand
GGGCATTCAATCAAAATTTCCAGCAGTTTGTCATAATCTTCGCGCTCAAATGAAATGCCCCAAGCCTTAGCGATGCCTACCCACCGATGCGAATAAGTACACCAATAATCTTGATTGGGAGGCATCCATTCGCTCGGACCAGAATTGCCTTTAGATATATTGTCAGTTGCATTCACTGCAATGAAATTGTTGATATCGTTATAAAAAACAGAGCGCTTAATCGCTGACCAAAGATTCGCGCCGTGTCGGAATGCGTAACTCACGGGAATAATATGATCCAATTGCAACGAATCCGAAATTTCTTCGGCACTCTTAAATGTCAAAACAGACCCTGAATAAGCATCGTACCAGTCGCCCGATGTAAATTTACAATCATCATCAGTAGCTGAACCTGAGAGTTCATAAATTCGCAAGGATTCATCGCGCACACTCCAGCAACTTGGAGTGAGAGAATTCCAAGTACCCCAATCTCTTGAACGTGAAGTCTCTATCTTCGCAGCTGAAGCGACGACAACACCACTAATCTCCTCTACAGCCTTCGAAACGCCTTGAGCTTGGGGGCTGATCTGATTAGAGCTCGTTGAAACAGCTGGCGACTTTTCGATATCAGAAGGTTCTGATGTAGTAGTCGGAATCGAAATACTCTCACTTGTAGTGTCACTTGACTGGGAATCAGGACGGGGGAAGCAACCAACCAACAAAACGAAACTCAACAAAACCGTCACAGATGCTGCGGCATGCTTAAATCTGCGCTCTAATTCACTATTTGCCATATCTACCTACTAATTTTATCAAGCCTGGAAATTATTTAGAAAATGTCTAGTCTTTTTTCACCGCGAAAATTCTTTTATCTGATTCGACATACATCAATGACTGTTTAATTAACTGTTCTGATTATCCTGAGTAATTTGAATAGCTTGTTCTAACTACTCTGTCGCGCAATCTGAGGTCTGACGAAATACTTTATTCTCATATCGTTGAAAATTTCCCCGTTCACAACATCTATAACGAAAGTGTCAAGATCTTATTTAATCCGAGCAAGAGTAACTAACGGAAAATTTTCAGGTTGAAAGTTATCTCTAACAAATTTTCAATGGGGATCATCGTCATAGTATAAGTAAAAATCCACTCGACACACTTATTTACTTTCAGCTAACCGCGAACTCCACTTTACCCGCACCTCAACTAATAATTGATAATTTCACGTCTTAGAATCTCGTATAAGATCTTGCAACACCTTTTTACGAAATTCAGGATCGCGATTATTACGCATTACATCCTCATAAACTTGCTCAGTGTCCGAAGACGTAACAGCTGCTCGCAATTTCTCTTCAGTATCGGCATTCAGCAGCTTTAGCCATGATTTCGCGCGGTCGTTCAATGATTTGTTATCTTCGTCAGTCAGACTTTCGATTTTCGGAATTTCGAAAGTGATCCAACTAACATTTTCAATCATCGAATTACCAGTGGTCGAATCCTTAAAACTGAAAACGTTTTTGATTCGTTTATCCATAAACTGTTCATAACACAGTAGCATTATCGTGACCTGATTATCAATTTCTTTCGCACAAAGAGTACTTGCAATCATACTGTTTGCAATTAGGATATCAAGCGGAACTGGTTGTCGAACAATAACTAGTTCAACTAATGTGCGTTTTCCATCTGGCGCATGTACTATTGAATCAATAGTAGTGATATGTTTGGTCCAAGGACTGGACGGATACTCGATTTCGGGCTGTCTAATTAAATCATAAAAATCAAGGGGTTTATCTAGAAGAGCACTAATAATGCTTATAGCATTTTGTTGTGAATGTTGCGCTGCCTTTATTTCATCATAGATTGTTTCGAAAATTTTCCGTCCTTCGGCATTGTCTTCTATCGATATTTTGACATTCCTAATATCATCTGGTTTTGATGTTTTGTTGTGTTTTGACATAATAATCCTTTCTTATAAATAGTCACACAATTATCTCTCCAACGCTCTGCAATATATAAACACATCAGGTAAAAAACACCCGGTATCTATAAGATTACTACTATTAATTCGATTAATCAAGCGCGAACACTAAAACTGTCGACAAATCCAGAAACGTGGTATATAATATCCTTATTTTCGCCACAACCCTCTGGTTTCGCTTAGCGTTACCAGTCGTCTCTTCCGCGATGCTCATTTTCTGTAAGCACTCGCACTGTTATATAAGACTAAAGGTCTGATTTCCAATACCCCACGCCTGACTTCCATGAACCAAGCCGGTATACTCAAAACCCACAATAAACAACCGCTTCGCTTATAGTGAAATTTTTTTCTGGCAAATTGGTCAATTGGTTGATTACACGAGCATAGAGATGTGGGAACTGACGCTGAAAATCACAATAACGGCTGCAGTGGTGGTGGTGGTGGTGGAACAAAACTATAAACTAGCCGCAACTAAAGGAAAACGTTTTTTAGATTGAGCTGGCTCTAGAACTTGGATACTGGAAATTTCAGAGGGCGTAACTCCAATCACCCGCTGATCGTCAGTGCGAACATACAGCTCATCCTCTCCAGATTCTTCATTATTTGGGGCACTGCTAAATCCAAAAGCATGCCCCGAAATTGTCATCCCATCGTCAAAAACAATCCGAAGAGTTTTACCAGCGTATTTGAATAATTCCATAGTATTATTTTACATATTCAGGGTTATAAAACGGGACTATATGCGTTCGATTTTTAGAATGGTGAATTTTAAATTCTTTTGTCAAATATAATTGACTTCCACTGTAAGCATAACCTATGTACTGATCAGCATGGATCAATTCTTGATTTGTATAATGTCCCAATCGACTTTCACGCATCACCCCAGTCCCAGCATATTTATCAAACAATTCCTGCGCGTCCACGCTGGCCAGCAGATAGCTTTTGCCAGGGGCACGAGTCAATTCGTTGTGTGGACGTTGTTTGTCTATATTAATATGCCTGCCCCACTGGCCAGTTTCGAATTTCTGCTTGACGTAAGCTTGACTCAATCGCTGTTCTTGGTCTAGATGCGGACGTAAAATTTTAGGCATACCATTATATTACATACCTGGAGAATTATAATTTTTGAGGTTGTGCAAAAGTGGTTAAAGTCACAAAAGAACAATCGGAAGTTTTTTGTTTTGATTACCTTCGCCAGCGTCGTGTGTTCGGGAAGAAAGGCCGATTTATTGGCATAGGCTAAGAATAACAAACTGAAAGTCCAAGTGCAGTTTTAGTTTGCAGTATAAGGGAGAGTCAAAACAATGAGTTTAAATGATTTGATAATTTCAGGACTGTTGGCTACTCAGATTTTCTTTAGCCCGAAACCGCACGACTTTTCGAATTATTTGCCAAGGAATTGTCTCATCGAACCTGAAACTCAATGTCCCTTTACCAGTTCGATACATATTCAACTCTTCAAGAAATTGCTCAATTCCAGAAGGTCCTGGAAAAAATCCGTAATGATCTTTGAAAACCGCAAAATGGACTAAATTACGCTTCAGATAAAATGTGGGCATTCCGTAAGAAATTTTTTCCAGCGCGTCCGGAGCCTCCTCTCGAATCAAATCTCGGAATTGCCGAAGCGTTGCCTGAGTTTCACCCTCGAACTGCTCGATGTATTGATCAACGGGAGAAATACCCTCAGGCATTGTTATCCCGCTGCGCCTGTGAGGCGGTATCATAATTTCCTTTTCGGATCATAGCCACAGTTTACTCCTCGCGATTGTAAAAAAAGAGGTCTTTGCTAAATTCAGCTGCTACTGTCGGCTAAATTCGTCAACTTCTGCAAGAATTCCGCCATACTCCCCAGTGTGACTGAATCTTGCGGACAGTAAGTCATTTGTCCCCTTCGGCCGTGGCAACTGCTTATACGTATTGTTCACTTTTGAAAAATCCCAATTCACCTCCGAAAACTTAGCTGTATGCTTCCACCAGTTGGCGTCGTAAAGTGCACCACATAATCCATCGTTGAACGAAGTCAAAAAAATTGTTTGATTTTGGATTTACGACCCAGTGTCGTTTTTTTCTAATTCGATTTGATTCTCAATAATTTCTCGTTCATTCTGCAATTGCTGACGGAGTTCATCTTCGCTTGGTAAATATAGTCGGTATTTTGATGCAAAGATATTGTCCTTATCCGACAGAACTGAATACTTAACAATACTTTCATCCTTATCGGTCACAAGCACGATTCCTATAGTAGGGTTGTCGTCTTTTTGTTTGATTTTATCGTCGAACAAGCGAATATAAAAATCCATTTGCCCTACATCTTGGTAGGTCAATTTATCCGTCTTGAGATCAATCACAATAAAACATTTCAAAATATAATTATAAAAAACCAAATCAATATAATAATGCTCCCCGTGTTCTGTCGTAATTAATTTTTGTCTAGCAACAAAAGAGAAACCTTTTCCCAATTCTAACAAAAACTCCTGTAATCTATCAATCAAAGCTTGTTCAAGGTCACTTTCACTGTATTTTGCTTTTGTATTCAACCCTAAAAATTCTAAAACATAAGGGTCCTTTAAAATGTAATCTGCTTCAGTTTGAGGTTCATTTTTGTAAATTTCATTAGATATTTTCGATCGATTTTCTTTCTGCGTAGCAAGAAGACGCTCATAGTACAACGAATTGATTTGACGAATCAACTGCCTAGATGTCCAACCTTCGTTAGAACTTTCAGATAAATAAAAATCCCTTCGTTTTCGATCATCGATCCTCATAAGGGCTCTGTAATGAGTCCAGGTCAATTCGCTACGCAGTGCGTAGCGAATTGGAAAGGCGGAATAAAACTGACGCATATTTCTCAAATTAGAAATAGTAAAACCTTTACCAAACTCAGTTGACAATCGTTCAGAAAGAAATGAAAGTAGGTATTTACCATAGTCTGCTCGTTTACCGACAGCTTGAGATATTTGACGACCTATTTCCCAGTAAGTTTCTACCATTGTAAAGTTAACGGTAGTTATCACTTTTGATCGTGCATCCGCAATCACGGCTTTGATTGTTTCATATACCACCAGACTTTCGTATTCACTAGTAGGATGTAACGAATCGCTTGGGCAATGCAAATTTTTTACACCATTATTTTCATTTTTATCTAGCAGAACCGAATGCATTCTTACATATTACACGATAGAGTGGTCGTCGGTTAAAAAAACACCAACTGATCAGCGTTGGAAATTAAATATGCAGTAGCTTCGGAAAGTCCATCGCCTCCGTCGAAAGCACATTAGGTTACAGGTTCGGCAAGGGCTGAAGGTGGAGAGATGAGGGTGGAAAAGGCGAAAATAAAGGCAGTCAGACCAGCGAGGAGGAGTTTGGGGATAGATTTGGATGATGTCATAGGTTTAAGATTAGCAGGATACGATTAGCTGATAACGGTGTCAAAATGGGAATTAATTAGAATAAAAAGGAGGGTAGCAGTGGTGGTGGGGATGGTGGAACAAAAAACTACAAACTAGCCGCAACTAAAGGAAAACGTTTCTTGGATTGGGCTGGTTCGAGAACTTGGATACTAGCGAGCGTAGATGACAAAACTTCATAAATTCGGCCATCATTAGTCCACACGTTTAGTTCATCCTCGCCTGACTCATCGTTGTCTGGTGCATAGCTCATTCCGCCAGCTACGCCAGTGATTACACGACCGTTGATAAACTCTACTCTTACCGTTTTGCCCAAATAATCAGAAAACTCCATCACAATATTAGCTTACTCCTTTCGGCGACGCATAAGGAACTATATGAGTCCGAAATCTTGAATGATGAATTTTGAAACTTTTTGTAAGCACTTTCTCGGTTCCGCTCACTGCATACCCAACGAAATCGTCACCCTCAATCCACTCTTTATTTGAAAATTTTCCAGAATTTTGAATAATCAATTTTCCAGTACCAGCGTATTTGTCAAACAATTCCTGCGCGTCCACACGAGCCAGCAGATAGCTTTTGTCAGGTTCACGAGTCAATTCATTGTGTGGACGTTGTTTCTCAGCGTGAACCAATTTACCCCACTAATTTGTCTCTAACTTCTGCCGCACATAAGCTTGACTAAGCTGTTGTTCGCTGTCATTATGCAGACGTAAAATTTTAGGCATACCATTATATTACATACCTTGAAATTATTAATTTTTGAGGTTGTGCAAAAGTGGTTAAACTCTCAAAAGAACAATCAGCAGTTTTTTGGTTTGATCACCTTCGCCAGCCTCGTGGGTTCGAGGGGGGACTGTATATTTACAGAGGCTAAAGAGAGTAAACTCAAAACCAAAGCGAAGTTTTAGTTTGCAGTATAAACAAGGTAAAAACGATTAGGCGGACGTACTGGTACTGAAAGTTACAGAATTACAGTAGTGGTGGTTAGATGATATTAATTATGGTGCTATTGGTGGTGGCGGTGGTGGTGGTGGAAAACATAGTCTCAGATATTATCCCCCATCAGAATAGAACGCTCGTAAGAGCTAAAACCCTGTAACGAAGATTCGACAGCTTCTGAAATTGCATCAAAATCGAAGACTCGCCACTCCTGATCCTCAGCCCACTCCTTTATAAATTGGTATTCCTCGTGCTGAGGATTCGATACAATTTCAACAAAATCGGCAAACCCCCAAGGCCCGCCCACATCTTCAGGAGGAGCATCTCCACTACCACGCAAGAAAGTGGGTAAAATCTCCTCACAATTATGCTCCTCACTTTCGAGTTGAATTCGTATGCGCCAGCCATCCCCGAAATCATAATTATAAAAAACGCGTTGGAATTCGGGAAAAAGATCACAAAGTCGATAATCCCTTGCCAATGGGGCATTAGGATCTCCATCTGGGTCCTCGTAACCATCCAAAAGAATTGAGCGTTTAGAAGATTTTTTATGGTAAAACTCGAACTCATACAGATGATAATCCAACCAACCAAAAGCTGCTTGAATAAT
>JAITFB010000007.1 GCA_031281695.1 Candidatus Servula neotermitis | reverse complement strand
CGAGGAAAATGACAGGAACAAAATTCCAAACTATTGCGAAAGTCCGAACGGTCTTTGTCTGTTTGATTGTGCTAGGCGCAATGGTCGTGGCTCCTCTAGGGAATCATTTGGCTAGTTTGATCAACTTCGCTTTAGCCGACAATCCCACCACAATCACTATCACAATTTCCGCCTCCACCCCAGCCGGCGCCAACCAACTCCAACTACCGATTGCCGATACGGAAACCAACAACTTGGATATCGTGGTCTGCACTCAAGACCCAATGATTCCAATGGACCCACCTTGCGGAGGATCCAAAGACGTCCTCCCTAGTCAAAAATCCGTGACCCCAGGCTATCAAGGAACTGGGTCAATTGTGGTCAAATTCGAACTGGCCAACTTCGTTCCCAATACCACTTATTATTATCAAATCGAATACGTTTCCGGCTACAATGACCAAGAATCTTGCTCCTACGCCGCCTGCGAAATCCACCCTGTAGCTGGTCAAAATACTGACCTCCACAAAACCACGGCTGACTTAGGACTAAAGGATGAAGCGAAGATTACCTACACAGTCAAACAAGCGACTCAAAATCTCCAGGTCCAACCTGATAACCCTAACCCGCCCCAGCCACTGACAATTGATGCATCGGCTGGAGACGTGCAACTTCAATGGTCCAAAAACCCCAAATTCGACAACTTGAAATTCATTGCCAACACAGCAGCCAGCAATAGCTACTTGACCAGTTTTCAAGTCGGACCCACTGCGCAAGATTTGGATTCGCTGGCTTTAGATACCAGCTACCAAACCCATACCTGGAACACTTCGACTCAAACTCCTGAACGGACCGCTCAAACTGTCAGCGCCACTTGGGCTAATTTAGCTTCAACCACGGTGGGCAATTACGATTTTACCAGCAATAATTCGGACATTACCATTAATGGACTGCTGGCTGGTGGGCAAGTTTCCGGAAATTGCGCCCATAAGACCAATTACGAATTCTATTGCAGTCAAACGATTGGGGCCAATCAGGATGGACAGAAATTTTTCGAGATTATTCCAGCAAATAATAGCGCCCAAATCGCCAAGACTGCAGCTGCGCAGGTCCCCATCTCCCTATTGAGCGATTCGGCTGTACTAATTCCAGATAAAACAGCGGTCAGCGGTTCATTCATTACCGCTTCCATCAGTAACAACGTTCGCACCATTTCGCTGGTTGAGTTAGGCCCAGCAGTCACAGTGACTCTATCCCCTTTCACGCTCAATGCCAGCGCCGACGGACATGGCAGTCTGACTTGCAACCCTGCGTTTGGCGATTGGAAGGCGGACTCGGTCTGTCCAATCTTGCCGAACTCCGGATACGCTTTCGACACTCTAACCGTCGATGCCGGAACTACCAGCGCTGCTTTACTCGACGCTGCTGATGTGGATAAACCTGGGACTGGTCTAACTACCGACAGCTCGGGCGGAACTACCAGTATTATCTATACTTTCACGTCTATCCAATCACCCCACACGCTGGCCGCAACTTTCACTTCTACCACTCCACCGTCGCCCACACCTACTCCTACACCTACTCCTACACCTACACTAACCCCTACACCTACCCCTACACCTACACCAACCCCTACACCTACCCCCACCGTTTCACCTACCCCCACCGTTTCACCTACACCAACTGTATCACCTTCAATTTCACCAACTCCTACCGTTTCACCTACGCCAACTGTTTCTCCTACAGTATCGCCGACTCCGACTCCTGTTCCTTCGCCCGCTCCAACGACTCCAACTCCCAGTCCAACTCCCAATCCCAGCGATTGCAGTGAAGGTAAAACCATTTGTCAAATTCCTAGACCAACCAACCCACCTTTAGTTTTTGAAGATATTAGCCAAGCGAAACCTGCCCGACGCGCAGACATCATTTGGTTGTCCCAAGTTGGGGTTACTGATGGCATCGATTGCACAATGGACCAACCTGGTGGTGGAGTCAATTGCAAGTTTGAACCAGCTAAAAGTGTTAACCGAGGGGAAATGGCTCAATTCCTGCAAAAACTGGCAGGCTGGACTGACTCTCAAACTGCATCCCGGTACCAAAATGCTTCTACTATATTCACAGACATTCGTTATCTGCTACCGAAAGGATTCTCAGCTGAATCCCCGCTGGAGAAGGCTACCGCGGCCGAAGCAGGGTGTGTCAATGAGAAGTCAACCAACGCTGAAAAAAAACCGAATCTTCCACGTTATTACGCAATTTTGTGGTTAGCCGGTACCGGTGTTACTTTTGGTTGTCACGATTCAGGAACCAAATTTTGTCCTGAGCAATCTGTCAACCGCGGAGCCATGGCGGAGTTTATGCAAAGATTTTCGGGGGTTACCAATGTTCCTAGCTCGACTTCGTTATTTCCTGATGTGTCAACCACAAAACTCCAAATCAAATATGGATCCGCTTCAAAAGCCACTCAGGTCGCAGGCCTTTCCAAAGCTCGGATTGGCGCTATCAATTGGCTAGATTCAACCAAAATCACTCTCGGTTCAGGAACTGCCGCAGGCAAAACCACTTACAAGCCCCATGAAGCAGTCAACCGCGGCGCCATGGCCGAATTTATGCATAAGCTGGCAAATTTCTTGTCAAAACAATAGGACGATTTGTTTTTGTTCACAATGACTGGCTTGACTTGGAACAGAATTTGTTCTAAATGTCGTAAAAACCTTCTAAGTCCAAACATATCCAACGGCACAATTCTAACTCCATCTCTGCGGGTTGCGGCGGGACCCCAGGCGGTGATGATTAGAGGTTCGAGGGGATCGTCCATTATTAGCAGCAAAATTTCAGGGTCGAGATATCGGATCTCAGTCAGACAGACTGTCTGAACTCCGCCGATTTCCGTCAGTTTGGTAAAATGTAATCATGATTGAACGGATATTGGACATTCAAAAGGCTTTGAAATCCGGGAAGACTTTGTTGTTATATGGGCCTCGGCAGGTAGGTAAAACCACTCTGATTGATAAATACATTGAGGACAATCAAAACAATTTAAAAATCGTTAAGTACAACGGGGATAATTTGAGTGTTCAGCACGCGTTTTCGGTCAATGACATTTCTACGTTATCTAAGTATGTCGATGGGTATGACGTGCTGGTAATTGATGAAGCTCAACAGATTGATAACATTGGTATGAGTTTGAAAAAATTGTGATTGTTGAGAGAAAGAAGGCTTTGAATTTCGTTCGAGATTCAAGGAGCTTATATTTTTGGCGCACTTGGGAAAAACAAGAGCTCGATTTGATCGAAGAAAAGAATGGCCAGTTAATCGCTTATGAAATTAAGTGGAACACAAATAAACGTATTTCCGTGCCTCGTAAGTGGAGAGAAGCTTACGGAGATACTGAATTTTCTCTTATAACGCCAGCGAATTTTTATGATTTTATCGAAGTTTCGGATTAGTATATTTAGTACTCGGTATAATCCTTGCTTTCAGAATAATATCCAACCCCCCATCCAATTCCCTGATTAAACTTTGACGATTTTAGTCGGTTTGATTGAGTTTAATGATGATTTCATTGATGTAAAAACGTGAAATAGTAAACGACACAAGCTAAACCCCCAACATATCCAACGGCACAATTCTAACTCCATCTTTGCGGGTTGCCGCGGGTCCCCAGGCGGTGATGATTAGAGGATCGAGGGGTTCTCCCATTTTGGCGGTATCGATTTTGGAGATTATGCGATGGAGGTTTTTGCTG
This sequence comes from Candidatus Servula neotermitis, assembly GCA_031281695.1. Taxonomy (GTDB): domain Bacteria; phylum Actinomycetota; class Actinomycetes; order Actinomycetales; family Bifidobacteriaceae; genus Servula; species Servula neotermitis. The sequence continues at coordinate 5,346 of JAITFB010000007.1, read as the reverse complement.
GCTAAGTCGATTACGTTTTTGCCGGATTTTTTGTCGGTGGCATAAGGATTTAGTTTTACTTCGATGGGAAGCCAGGTTCGATTGCCGAAATCAACAATGTAGTCAATTTCGTTGGCCTCCGAGTCTTGATAATAGAATAATTTGGCATTATTAAAGTAAGCGTAGATTGATAACTCGTGATATACTAGGCTTTCGAATAACAAACCGAAAAAATTTCCGTCTTTCATGAGTGACATAGGATCTTTGAGTAAAGCTGAGATGGCAATCGATGGGTCGCAAAAATGAATTTTTGGAGTTTTTCGCAAACTGGCGGATGATCGTAGATGAACATTCCAGCTTGGGAGTTTTTCGACTAAAAAAGCTTTTTCCAACGCCTCAACGTAAGACCTGACAGTTTCATAGTCTTGAATTTGAGAATCAATGTCGTTGGCGAGAGTAGAATATTTAACTGGAGTAGCGATATTACGGGAAATTGATTTAAACAAAGCTTCCAATCGTACGGGGTTGAGATGTGAGCTTCCATCGGTGGATAAGACGCTATCGTTGGTTAATTTTAGATAGTCTTTGACAAAAGTTATACTTTTTTTGTCGCTCTCATGGATGGTTCTAGGCCAGCCCCCGATAGCTATTCTAGTTATGAGCTCCTCAAGGGTAAGTTTGCTCATTCCATCGAATTTTTGTCGGTTTTGTTGAATCATGTTCAAAGAAATTGAGCCATTGGAATAACCTTTTTCTAGCCAAGACATAGTTTTCATTTGTAAAACTGCAAAGCGACCAGCGCCAGAATGAATCTGAAGTAAAGCTTTGTTCGGGGGATTAGCGGAACCGGCTAGGATGTATTTACGGTCTTGATCTTCATCAATCCGGGTTTTGATGAGGTTGAAAATTAGGGGATATGCTTGCCATTCGTCAATTAATTGAGGGTAGGGACCATCTAATAAGTTTTCTGGTTTGGTGTCCAGCAAAAATTCTATCTCGACTTTGTTTTCCAAAAGATTTATCGCTGAACTGGCTATTCTCTGAGCAGTCATAGTTTTTCCGCAATCTTTGACCCCTTCAATAAGCAGTCCTCCTAGATATAATTTTGGCAGTACAAGCTCATCAACGAGTCGTTTTTTATAGCGTTTCATGACCTTAAAAGTTTACCCTTTTTTATGCGCTATACAAACAAAACCCGCAAAAAAAGGGAAACAAAACCCGCAAAAAAAGGGAAACAAAACCCGCAAAAAAAGGGAAACAAAACCCGCAAAAAAAGGGAAACAAAACCCGCAAAAAAAGGGAAAATTTGAACCTTTTGTCCATAAATTAAAAAATGACATGGCGTAATTGCTCAGATTGTAGTTAAACTGATATTTCATGGTGGTGTTGTTTATAAAACTGCTCTGAGAAACTGATATGGTCGCATTAACTGAAGAACAACAACGAGTTGTTGATATTGACAAAGGGTTCAATCTTGTATTGGCTCCAGCAGGCTCTGGCAAAACAGAAATTCTTGCTGAACGCGTTATAAAAGCGATTCGTAATGGGTATGACTATAAAAAAATGGCCTGTTTGACTTTTACTGTAAAAGCTGGCAGGAATATGCTTGATCGCGTTAATCGTTTTTTTTCAAAGAACCAGGTTACGATTGGGAACGTGCATACGATTTGCGCAAAGTTACTGTTTGATAATTCTGTTATTTCAGATGATGTCCAGATTATCGATGAAGAGGATAGTGATAATTTTATAGGAGAACTGGCTTTTGGTAATGGAGTTGGTGCTAAGCGAATAGATTTGTTGAAACTGTCAACCTACCTTACAAGAAAAAGTTTAAATTTCCCAGACACTCATTTGGTCCCTTCAAAGCCATTTTTATTGGACAGTTTGTCCGTTAGAAAAACGGTCAAAGAATACATTCGTGAAAAAAGACTGTATAACTATTTGGACTTTGATGATATTTTAACTCGAGCTTACTTATGGGTCAGGGACAAAGACAATCGAACGAAATTTTTTGATTGGATCCAGGTCGATGAAGTTCAAGATTTGAATCCAATACAATTAGACATTATATCGGGTTTGACTGATGAAAATGGAGTACAAGTTTACTTTGGGGATTATAGTCAAGCTATTTATGGTTTTATGGGCGCTAATCTCAATTCTTTGAACGAACTTTCGCAAAGGGCTGGCAAAGATAATGTCTACTACTTGACTAAAAATTTTCGCTCGCCCTCTTATTTATTAGAGTTGTATAATGACTATTTTAATCAAAATTTGGATTCTAATTTTCCTAAATTACCAATTGCAAATATCACTGAGCAAACTCCAACGCACTCTCTGATGATTTGTAATTGCGGTTTTCGGAATCAATATGATGTCATCACTTATGCTTTGTTACCTACGATTTATAAAATGCGCAAAGATGATAAAACTGCAATATTAGTTCGAACAAACGCTAAAGCTGATGCAATTTATACCGAATTAGAAGCAGCCCAAATTCCGTGTTTTAGAATTTCTGGTTTTGATTTATTTAGACGGTGGACTATGAAAGCGTTGATGGCGTATCTAAATTTACTTGGTTCCAGTTATAAAAAAATAGCTTGGGTGAGACTATTGTATGCATTTGATATTTTTAGAACATTAAGAGAAAGTCGTCAGTTTGTTTCTTCTGCGTATAACGGCGGAGTGGTTCTAAACGATTTCCATTTTTTGGAGGAAACCAGACTTGATAGCTTCGTGAATCAAGCGAAATATAAAGACATAGTTGTGTTTGATACAGAAACGACTGGCCTAGACACGGCTCATGATGATGTAATTCAAATTGCCGCTGTTAAACTGAGGGACGGCCAAAAAATTGATGAAATCAATCTTTATATTAATACCGACCGGGATCTGGCGATTTCTGCGCCAATTCATCATATTTCTAAAGGTAAGTTGGACGCGGTTGGTTTGTCGCATGAAGACGGAATTCTGAAATTTATAAATTTTTGCGGTAACGAATCTATTATGGTAGCGCATAATTTGAAATATGATCTGGATATTATTTCTAACAATGCAGCGCGTTATCTCGAGGGAAACTTAAATTTTTCCGCTATGCTGGGTGGGAAAAATAACTTTTACGACTCTTTGTCGCTTTCAAGAATAATTTTTCCTGGCCTAAAGAAATATAAGTTAGAGTATTCAATTGAACATTTAAGCTTACAAGGTGAAAATTCTCACAATGCTTTAGATGATGCCCGGGCAACTGCTGAACTCGTTAAAATGATGTTATTGAATTCAGACGAGATTGTCGAAAAGCAAAATCAATTTATTTTGAATAACCAAAAAAAACTTGCTCAAATAGATTCGAAAATCGGTCCGATATTCAGTCAATACGAGAATTTAAAATATACGGAAAAATCAATCAATAAACTGATGAGCGATTTTGTGAACTTTCTGTTCGAGTCAAATAATAATCAAAGGACTCATGATCGTATTAGATTAGATTTGAACGAGATGAAAAAACTTCAGAAAAACATCGCGCATTTCGTTGACAATAGTGAGAATATGAAATTAAATTTAGACCAAAAGTTACAAAAATTTTTGCCGATTTATAACAGCTATAATGAAGGCGATCTGTATATTGGAGATGAAAAAGTTTTAGTGTCAACAATCCATAAGGCTAAAGGTTTGGAGTTTGATAGTGTGATCGTTCCAGATATAGACGCGGATGTATATCCGAAAGATACTTCTCAAGACGCCGCTGACGCGAGATTACTTTACGTTGCGATTACTCGCGCTAAAAAAGCCTTATATTTGACTACTACAGGTCGTTTGTCGCCTTTTATTGAAAAAGTCAAATCTCATTTTGAAATTTATGATTTACAAAAATGGACTCCAACCAATAATCACTGAATTTCAGCTGATTTTATAATCGCTGACAGTTCTGGTTTCTGAATCGAACACTAATCCTACCTTGATGATTTTACGTTTTTCATCAGGATTTTGTTTGAATGGTTTGGCGTATCCTTGGTCTTCGATTTGTTGGAGGGCAGTTTCAGCCAGCTTTTCGCCGTCTTGACCTTCAGTTTTTACTTTGAGTTCAAAAATGTAAGTAAATTTTTTGGTGGAGATAATTGCATCGGCCGACCCATATGCACTATGAACTTCTACAGCAATTTGCATACCGATTAAATCTAAGAGAAACCAAAATAATGTTTGGAAATGCTTTTCAGTTTTGTTATCCAGGTCGTAAGGGATTTTAGAAAATATAGCCGTAAGTCGTTGGACAAACTCGTTGATGTTCCCTTTTCGAATGTTTGATATGAGTGCATCAAAACTACTATCGACGAGGGTATCGGACTGGGTAAGGCGTTCAATTAGAGAGTTTACAAAACCGTATTCAACTTCTTGGTTGGGGAAACCCAAATCAAATTCGCCTTCATCGAAATCTTTGATCGTTAGGTAGCCAGTTTGATAGAGCAGAGGGATTAGACTTGGTTTTTCGGTGGCAAAATTTTCGAGTTGGTTTTTGGATAAAGAAATTTGATTGTCGAAAATAGGGGCAATGTCGAAATGTTTTGTTTGGATTAAATCGATTAGAAACGATGGGGTTCCGGAAGAGAACCAATAATTATTAAACTCTTTTTCTGCCAGTACTCTAATGGTACTGAATGGATTGTAAACTTTAGTTCCACCACCTGCGAAGTCGTAGCCATCGTATTTCTTTTGAACAATTTCAAGAGTGTCGGTACAGGATAGTTGCTGCGCTTTTGCAAGCCGTGACAGTTCTTGAGGGAAATTCACCTCTAATTCATTTTGGGTAATACCACAAATGTCGGCATATTGTTGACTCATAGAAATGTCAAATAGCTGATTGACCCCTGAGAATAGAGTGACACCTGAAAATTTTGTTACGCCAGTCAACATAGCGAAACGGATGTTTTCCGAGGCGGTTTTGAGAATAGAGAAAAATGCCCGCATCTCATTGCGCAGCGGCTGTAGTTTATCGTAATCCATTAAATTTTGATTGAGTGGCTGATCGTATTCATCGAACAGAATAACCACCGGCAGCCCCGATTTTTCAGCAGCCTGATCGATTAAGTTTTGAAATTTTGTCGTAAGGCTATGAATTTGAGGGAGCTCTAAATTGTGTTTGCGAACGACATCCGAAAAGGTGTTGTTAATGTTGTCGTGTAATTCATTGATACCATTGTTCTGAAATACACCGCTGGCAAAATCAAAATGGAAGACAATGTGCTCTTTCCAGCCCCCTTCGGACTCAGGAGGTTCAAGTTGGTCTGCCGCTAGCCCACGAAATAATTCGTGATTGCCTTTGAAATATTCTTCTAAAGTTGATAGCATCATACTTTTACCAAACCTGCGTGGCCG
>JAITFB010000032.1 GCA_031281695.1 Candidatus Servula neotermitis | reverse complement strand
TTCGACGATTCCGCCTTTCAAACTGTCGCAAACATCGTAGCCGATGCTTTGATCCAGCCCCACCAAAACGTGGATCAGTTACGTGCACGAGTCCAAAAACTCTGCGACGAATTTCCGCTTTATCAAAGCCTCAGCTAAATGTAAAATTGAAAATGTAAAATATAAAATTTTTGATTATGAAGACTAGCAATCCTTTAGCCGAGAAATCGTTTGTTTTTCTATTAAGATCGTAAAATTTACTAGATTTCTCAAAATGGAGCAGAAAGAATACATTTTAGCTGACCAGCTTCTAAGAAGTGGAACTAGCATAGGGGCGAATATTGAGGAAGGCATATCGGCTCAATCAAAAAATGATTTCATTGCAAAATTAAGTGTTTCCTTAAAAGAAGCTAATGAAAGTTATTATTGGTTGAGATTGATTGAAGCAACTAACACATTTTCAGATGATCAGGTTAATCTTTTGATCAGAGATTGCGAAGAGTTGATTGCAATGCTTACAGCTATTCTTAGAACTTCAAGAATTAATCAAAGCAAATAGTATTTGAAATTTTACATTTTCAATTTTCGGCTTGCATAAGCAAGCCGAATGTCGGGGCAACAAGATTTGAACTTGCGACCTCGCGCTCCCAAAGCGCGCACTCTACCAAGCTGAGCTATACCCCGTTTTTAATAGTTTAACGACTTTTGAACAACCTGAAAAATCGGTCATTTCTAAATTGTGTAGTATTATTAAGTAATGAGTAATAATTTTGCACTAGAGCTGAGTAGACTATGTGCGGTACCCCAAAAACCGGGGTCAACCTTTCAACAGCATGCATTGGAGGAGCAAATCTTCCAGGGGCATCAAGCTGCGACGATTTTAGCGACAGAAAGTAGTCAAGAGCATTTACTGTCGTTCATCTTCAATTTTTCTGTTTCGATTTTACGAGTGTTGGACGGCACGGTTCCAATACGGGCGATCGAGAAGAATCTGAACCCTCAATGTTCTTTGATGATACGGAATCTGAAAAGAAATCTGATATTCAATTCCGAGCGTTATCAAATCTCTAATGCGCATATCCAAACAGGCGTGTTAGGGACGGTTTATTCAAGTGTTATTTTTGAGACAATAGACAACAGCGACACTTTGGCTTTATCGTTGGCGTTTCTATACAATTTGAATCATCCGGTCTTACAGAGCGTAAAACTAGGATTTTGATTTTGCACTCGAATACTAAACTTGGCATTGATTGAAATTGGGTTATTCGTTTCGAACGACATAAAATTTCTGAGATTGGGCTCGGGTTCAATTGAAGATAATGAGTAAAATGATTGTATGCCTAATGATGAATATAGTAGATTTTCCGTTCCTAAGCCTCCAGCACCAGATAGTTCGACCCGCGTTATAGCGTTATGCAATCAAAAGGGTGGAGTCGGGAAAACGACCACCGCGATTAATTTAGCTGCATCGTTAGCTTATTACGGGCGGAAAGTTCTTTTAGTTGATTCAGATCCTCAAGGCGCGGCTTCAGCGGCTTTGAATGTCAATGCTTACGCTGTCGAGTTGACCGTTTATAACTTGATGATGGATAATTCGATATCGCCGACAGAAGCAATCGTAAAAACAGGCATTGAGAGATTGGATTTAATCCCCGCCAATATTGATTTAGCGGCTGCGGAAATATCGCTAGTCACTGAAGTCGGTCGCGAATCGACTTTGAAACGAGTTGTGGATCGCTTGCGTTCAGATTATGATGTAATTTTAATCGATTGTCAACCTAGTTTGGGATTATTGACCATTAATGCGCTAACGGCAGCAGACGCTGTTATCATACCTTTGGCCGCGGAATACTTTGCGTTGCGCGGGGTTAAGCTCTTGATGGATACTATTGAAAAAGTTCAGAGCCGGTTGAATCCAGATTTACAAGTTGATGGTATTTTGACCACTATGTTCAATGCTCAGACTTTGCATTCTTCTGAAGTGGTGAAAACTTTGGAGGAAGGTTTTCATGACAAATTGTTTGAAACTATTATCCGCCGAACTGTCAAGTTTCCTGATTCTTCGGTTGCTTCTCAAACTATGTTGCAGTTTTCTCCAAAACACCCTGCCACTTTGGCTTATTTGCAACTAGCTCGAGAGGTTATTGCTAAGGGTTTTGTCTCGTAAGTTCAAAATTAGATTTATGTGCGATGGAAGTACCAGCTTTTGAAGTAAAACTAAATGAGTTCAGTGGCCCGTTCGATGTCCTGTTGGATTTAATTACTAAAAAGCGCTTAGACTTGACTGACTTGGCTTTGCTGGAAGTGACTAACGAATTTGTGGACTATGTAAGTAAGTTAGAACAACGTTATTTCTTGCCGAGAACATCGGAGTTTTTAGTTATTGCATCTACTCTTTTAGCGAATAAAACCGCAAGATTGTTACCTGGAGGGGAGGATCAACAAGTTTGGGATTCGGAGATTGTCGAAGCTAAGAATCTTTTGTTGGCTAAATTGATTCAGTATAAAGCTTTTAAAGATATATCGAATGATTTGCATAATCGTTTGACCCGAACCCAAGTTATTTCACCGATCAAAATTTTTTTCGACCATCATCAACGCTCTGTGAAATTCCCTCCTCAGTTTTCAGTGAATTTGTTACCTGATATTTATACTAAATTGTGCTTGAATCAATTAATATCAGTCCCATCGCTTAAACCACTTATTTTGGACACTGTGACAGTTGCTCGAAGTGCTCATAAAATCGCACAAATGTTTCGAACCAAGAAATCTTTATACTTCAGTGATTTGTTTGCCAGTAGTCAGTTATCGCTTGCCAGTGGCCGGACTGCAGAACCAGCGGACCTTGAAGTCAAAAGCAAAGAGACCGAGAAAAATAGCGATCTGATTGCCGATCACCAATCATCAGCCCCTTCGAGCGTGAGTCAATTAGAAGCAGTGGCGACCTTTTTGGCTGTCTTAGAATTGTTTCGGCATAATTTGATTGAGCTGGAGCAATTAAATAATTTTCAACCCATCCAATTGACTCGCAGGGTATCGGCAGAAATTTTGTTAGAGCGCGTCACCAAAACTTTTGACGATAAAATTGAACAGGAGTATCATGGATAATCGAAAATTGCAACAACAAATTGAATTGGCGCTTTTAGTATCGCCTACCGCTTTGTCGGTAACTGAATTATCTAAAATAACCGGAGTTGATCCTGAAGTTATTGAACAGGCGTTGCATAATCTAATTGAGCATTATCAAAATTCACAGCATGGTTTTGGCGTTCGAGAGACTAAGGCTGGCTATGGTTTTTATTCCAAGCCAGAGTTTAGTGAAACTGTTCAAAAAGTTTTAGGAGTTTTTGACGCTTTAGAATTGTCTCAGCCCGCTTTAGAGACTTTAGCTATTATTGCTTATCGAAGCCCGGTTTCGAGAACTGAAATTTCGCGGATTAGAGGAGTTCAGACTGAAGGAATTTTGCGCACTTTATTGAGTTATGGGTTGGTGGAAAGAATTATAAATCCTGAAGATAATCGAACTTATTTGTATCAGCTTACTCCGTATTGCTTTGAACAATTTGGGATCGTAGACGAATCTGAATTACCACCATTGGCCCCGTATTTACCGGAAAATTTCGTTGAATTAGGGATTACTGACGAATTTTACGATTTTCGTAAAAAGTCCGTTGCATCAGTTAGTTGAGCGTGGTATTTACTCATGATAGATTGTTTAGGAAAAACTTTCGAGGTGATTTTGTTGATTGGAGTTGGCGGTAGCTCGAACTTTTTTGGGGTTATGATTGGAAGCCTATGGAGCTAAACTGGCTATTGAAGTGAATCAAAGTGTGAGAATTGCCAAAGCTATTGCAGGCGCTGGCGTAACCTCGCGCAGAAAAGCCGAAACCTATGTGACGGCGGGCCGAGTGCAGATCAATGGTCAAACTGTGACGGATTTGGGGCACAAAGTTGATTTGGAGAATGATATTGTTTCAGTCGATGGCGCGGCTTTGACTTTGCAAGTTCCAGCTATGACTTTGGCCTTGCATAAGCCCACTGGATATATATCGGCCATGCAGGCTCAAGACGACCGGCTTACTTTAGCGGATTTACTGCCTGAAAAATATCAGCATTTATTTCACATTGGCCGTTTGGACTACGATAGCGCCGGTTTGTTATTACTGACCAATGACGGAAAGTTAGCACAATTAGTGGCTCATCCTAAGTTTGAATTGACTAAAATTTATTATTGTCAAGTTGCTCCAGCGCCGAACAAGACTCAAGTGCAGCGATTATTAAAAGGTGTGAAATTGTTCGATGGGATGAGTAAGTTTGATCAGCTGCGTATTTTGCAGGCCAGTCAGAATGAAGCTTTATTAGAGGTGGCGTTACATAGTGGGAAAAATCGGATTATTCGACGGACTTTGGCTGCTCAAAAAATTAAAGTCCGCGAACTGACCCGTATGCAAATCGGCCCAATTAAATTAGGTGACTTAAAAGTTGGTAAGTGGAGAGTTTTATCCCAAATTGAAATTGACAGTTTAAAAAAATCCGCCGACGGGTCAAGGCGTTAAACTAATTTTATGGTTTTTTTAATAAAAGCGCTTAAAAGTGGATTTTTTGACAACTATGGTAGTTAAGATGAAAAAGGATCATTCCTTCATTCCTTCATTCCTTCATACTATATATAAGGAAAATTCTGCTGCGCTAATTATTGCGATAGATGGAGCCAGTGCGTCCGGAAAATCTAGCTTAGCCCAAGTTTTAGCTGAAAAATTGAATTTGGCTTATTTGGACACTGGCATAATGTATCGGGCTTTGACTTGGTGTGTATTGGACCAGCAGTTGTCCAGCGATGCCGCGATTATTCAACAAGCGCAGAAGTTACCTTACTTCACTCAAATCTCTCTAACGGCGGACCATCAGACTGTGAATTATCGTCACCAAGATATCACTGACCAACTGAGGACCTCCGAAATTAATGCCCACGTGTCAAGTGTTTCTAAAATTCCCGAGGTGCGTAGTATTTTAATTCGCTGGCAACAAAAAATTGTGCGCGAACAAGCTCGGATTATTTTAGAAGGTCGAGACACTACTACTGTGGTGGCGCCGGATGCTGATTTGCGCTTGCTTTTAATAGCTGACTCAGCCTCCAGACAGTCTCGGCGTGATGCTCAGACCGCTTTCACTGCTGGCGCTGGCTCTAACACAGTCATTGGTCAAGCAGAGCAAATTCCTAATAGCCAATCATCGATCACTGATAGCCAACCACCAACCACCAACCATCAACCACCAACCACTGATTCCGTAACAGCGCGCGATGCAATCGACCGAACTGTGAATGATTTTACTAACGCTGCGCCAGGAGTCATCACAATTGACAATACGAATTTGACGCTGGAACAGACCGTTACTCAAGTGTTGCAGTTACTAGCTGAAAGAAATTTAGAATGAGCATAGTAAATGTTGCGGTGGTGGGACGGCCTAATGTGGGAAAGTCCACTTTTATCAACCGGATTATTCAAGCCCGACAAGCTATCGTACAAAATCAACCAGGGGTGACGCGGGATCGGGTCAGTTATCCAGCTAATTGGAACGGTCGTGACTTCAATTTGATTGATACAGCCGGCTGGAAATCTAAACAAATCGGCATAGATCAGGCGGTGGTTTATCAATCGGAATTGGCTATTGCGTCCAGCGACATTGTAATTTTTATGGTGGATTTAGAGACTGGAATTGTGGACGAGGATGAAAAAATTGTGCATTTAATTCGCCGTTCTAAAAAAACAGTCTTGCTGGTGGTCAATAAAGTTGATAATGCCAAACTGGCTTTGGAGGTGGCGCAATTTTATGCTTTAGGATTGGGCGAACCTTTCGGAATTAGCGCTTTGCAAGGTCGTGATATTGGGGACTTTTTGGATTTGTTGGTTAGTCATTTCGATCAGGCGGTGGAGCAACGAACTGAGGAATTATATCCCAAAATTGCCATTGTCGGGAAACCTAATGTGGGCAAATCGTCGCTTTTTAATTATTTGAGTAAGTCCATTCGAACGGTGGTGGATAATGCGGCTGGAACAACGCGGGACACTATTGATCAAAATATTGAGGTAGAAGGTAATCTTTATACTTTGATTGATACTGCTGGGTTGAAAAAACGTTACAATAAAAAGGAAGCGCTGGATTATTATTCTTCGATTCGGACCAACGATGCCATCTTTCGTTGCGATTTAGCTCTAGTTTTGTTTGATGCCACCCAGCCGATTAGTGATCAAGATTTGCAAATTGTGTATCAGGTGGTGGAACAAGGCAAGTCTTTGGTGATTTTGCTGAATAAATATGATTTGCTGGACGATTATCAGAAGCAGTTGCTAAAAACTGAGGTGGAAACCAGGTTGGACAATCTCGATTGGATCCCTTTATTGCGAGTGAGCGCTTTGACGGGTTGGCATGTGGGGAAAATTTTTGATCAGGTTTTGGAAGTATTGACCAATTGGAACCAGCGAATTTCGACTCATCAGTTGAATGTATTTTTGGAAAAATTAGTTGCCGCGCATCCGCATCCTATTCGCGGCGGGAAACAGCCTAAAATTCGTTATGCCACCCAAGCTGCGACCAAACCGCCCAAGATTTTGCTATTTACTACCGCTGCTTTAGCTCCGACTTATTTGCGTTTCATTGAAAGGAAAATCAGGGAGACTTTCGGTTTTCGAGGGAGTCCGATCCGACTGGTCCCTAAAGTAAAAGTCAAACGCTAAACTAACAGTATGGTCAATCAAACTGTTCAAAATTTTCAAAAATTTCTTTTGGAACAAGCCGGTCAAAGCCGCAAAAATATTGTGCTGCCTGAAGCTGAGGAACCTCGTATTCTGAAAGCTGCTGC
>JAITFB010000064.1 GCA_031281695.1 Candidatus Servula neotermitis | reverse complement strand
TACAATGCTGAATCGGGAGCGGTCGATTAAATAATTGACTGAAGGTCATTTAGGGCGTGCGGGTTCATAGTCGTGCGCCCTATTAGATATTTAAGTCTCTTTTTTGAGACATAACGGTTAGGATACAGTAGTGAATCAAATGATTGAAATTTTCATTGAAAACCGAGATTCTTTATTGACCGGCTTATTGGCTACCTTAGAGTTAGCCATTGTATCGTGCGTTTTAGCCACAGCGCTAGGTATTGTTTTAGGTGTAGTTGCATCGTTACGCATTAAAGCGCTCAATCTAGCCGTAACTATTTTCGTCGATGTAGTTCGCGGAATCCCTCTTTTGGTTTTGACATTCTTTATTTACTATGGAATTTCGCCAGCGTTAGGCGTGATTTTACCAGTGTTCACTGCCGGCGTGATTTCTTTGACTATCAATGCTGGAGCCTATATTACTGAAATCGTACGCGGCGGCATTCGGGCTGTTTCTAAAGGCCAAAAAGAAGCTGCTTTAGCCATCGGTATGACTTTCAACCAATCGATGCGAGTGGTGGTTTTACCTCAAGCTTTTCAAATTATGTTGCCTAACTTCGTTTCGCAATACATTATTACCCTCAAAGATACCACCATCATTTCCGCCATAGGTTTATTAGAATTGCTCTTAGCTGGTAAGAAAATAGTTGGTCGTACTTTTGCGTCGCTGCCAGTTTACAGCTTGATCGCGATATTTTTCTTAATCGTAATCAGTCTTTTAACATGGGTCGCTAAAACATTAGAAAAACGGACTGAAGAATCATTGGGGTAGCTCGCTGTGCTCGCCACCGATTAATTAACAATTGATAATGCTTTGAGATTGCGGTGATTGAGCGTACGCTGAATCTGTTTGAACACTGAAAGTTTAAGCTCAAACGCTATCTTTATCGAAAATTATTAATTTAGACCGCGAGCTAATATACGACCCAAAGCGAAAAACAGATTATTCCACCCCCTAGTACAATTGACATTATGGCATCTAACCAGCGATTACGACAAACCCAGCGCAGTCGATCGCCTAGGCTGGCTCGAAGAATTCCAGTTAGAATTAATAAGCAGCCTAAAGCAACGATTCCAGTTTGAACGTTATAGAATATAGTTAGGCTCAAACAACCAACAAGCAACCCTACTATCGCAGCTTGAATAATCGTAAACGGATGTCGTATACGCATAGCTGGATAAAAATTAGCTTTCTTTTGAATCAGCTTTATTGACTGGCGAAGAATCCTCAGAATTAATTGGCGTCAACTTGTCGAAGAGGGATTCGGAGCTTTGATCGATCGGCGATGTTACAAGAGGTTCAGGTTTACTATCGCCAGTATCACCTTGAGCCGAGGCTGGATGGGCTGGAATTTGAGTTGAATCAATAGCTTCTACAGAAGGTGGTGTAGCTCCTATTGATACTTCTTTTTCCGTTCCAGAGGAGACAGCAGTACTTGTAGCTCCGTGCGCGATGGTAGGCGCATCGGACTCCAGGCTTAAAGGTTGAGACTTTTCCGTTTGAGGCGAGGTAGCTGGTGGTAAATCAGGACTAGAAACCTGCGGAATTTCTTCGGTCTTGATTTGAGATGTCTCAACAGCTGAAATTGGACTTTGAGTCTTGATTGTTTCAGCTGTCGGCACAATCAAAGGTTCTTGAGCTAAAGTTTCAGACGGATTATTTAGTCGATCTGGTTCAAGTCTATTGGACTCATCTACAAAAGGTTGACCTTCAGATCCGTTTAGGTCTGGGGTTCCTTCAGGAGTTTCATCTTGATCGAAGTAATGATCATCGTAATCTTGATCGTCCTCAGTTTCGGCAGATACTTCGAATAACTTAGGTACAATTGCGACAGCTAAAGCCCCGACAATTGGTACTGCAATAAAAACCCAAACTTGACTGAGGGGAGAACCATCGAAAGCTCCTGACCAATCTTGAGCGAATAAAGCGGCTCCTAAAGCCCGCGCGGGATTGAGCGCCGATCCTGAAGCTACATAAGTAATTGCCACTCCAATTAGATAGCTGAACCCTACTAATATCGCGGGACTGGAACTATGGCTCGGCAATCGGTCTGCGCGTAAAAAGACCATAGTAATGATAATGATCGCAATCAATTCAAAGAAAATGGCTGCCATTAAATCAAAAGACAAAAAATTGGCCTGTTGAGTCAACGTAGAATAATGTTCCAACGGGGTACCAGCTCCATATCCGTTAGCTGCAAAGCCTTGCATCAAAAGAGTAGATACGCTGGTTCCGACTGCAGATTGAGTGGTTGGAAGAATCATTTTTAAAATTCCTCCAGCTAAAATTCCACCTAAAAATTCCATAGCTAAATAAACTAAAGTGTCCAGCGTAGGAAGTTTACGGGTAATTACTTGGGCGACAGTTATGGCTGGGTTCAAATACCCTCCGGAAACTGGATGAAATACAAAGAAGCCTAAAGCGTAACTTAAACCTATGATCAACGGAACGACTAAAACCGCTTGAACGCCGAACCCTAAAGGACTCATAGCTGAAGCGAACATGGCGATAAAACAAACTAAGAAAGTTCCGAATAATTCAGCTACAGCACGGTCTAAAAGCGGTCGCGAAAACTCAGACTCAGGTTCAATATGGGGATCAGTGATAATTTCATTGTCTGTACTCAATGTCGTTTCGTCTTGGGCAATTATGGGACTGGGAATTGAAGGTTCTTGAGTAGTGGCTTGAGCTTCTAGACGGGCTCTTTCAATCGCTTGTTCTTCAATTAAGGCTCTTTCTCTTGCTTCAGCCGCAGCTTTTTCAGCCGCTTCGCGCTTCAAACGAGCTGCTTCAATTGCTTCATCTTCGGCTTGTTTAATTAGTTGCGCTAAGACCGGCGACCCCTCATAGTTCCCAGCCAAATAATTAATTTCGTCGGATTTATCAATTAGTTCAGGAAGGTCATGGTCGCGTTGGCGTTTATGAGCGATTCCAGCCGCTAAAACCACAGTTTCGGGATAAACATCGTCAAGCTTGCCTTCAAAAGTGTCTTTGTATAAATCACGATATAGGCGTATGGCTTCCTTTTCTCGTGCAGTCCCAGTCCAACTTTGAGGTTTATAAGCGGTATTTTCCAGCATTCGACGCTCTAATTCTTGTTTGAGATCCTCATAATCTGGCTCCAAGTCTAAAGCAATCTTACCGATTCGGGAACTGAGGGGGTAAAGCTTAGTTAGCGGTCGAGGCTCTTCTGGTTTTTTTAAATCGTCAGGATTGAAAACCTGAATGATATTAGCATTAGGCATCGGACCTCCATTTTCCATATCTTACTTACCACCTAAATTATTGAATGCGCGTTGTAATTTGGATTTGCGCTCTCTGGCTTGATTAGCGTGAATTACACCTTTAGTAACTGCTTGGTCAAGTTTTTGGGTTGCGATTTTTAAATCTATTGAAGCTTGATCGGCTTGAGCATCGTTAATAGAGGTTCGGACTTTTTTAATTGCGGTTTTCAAATCCGACTTGGTTTGTACGTTGGCTAAGTGGGCTTTTTCGTTGGTTTTCACCCGTTTTTTTTGAGATTTAATATTTGCCAAAATATCCTTTCGTTCTATTATTATATTAACCCACCTAATATGGGTTAGAATAATTAAAGTAACGGAGTATTAATTGTCAGGACATTCTAAGTGGGCGACGACCAAACATAAAAAGGCCGCCATTGACGCCAAGCGAGGCAAACTTTTTGCTAAATTAATTAAGAATATTGAAGTAGCAGCCAAAATCGGCGGGCCCGATTTAAACGGAAACCCTACCTTATTCGATGCAGTTCAAAAAGCTAAAAAATCCAGCGTACCTAACGACAATATCAATCGAGCAGTCAAGCGCGGCGGCGGTATGGAAGGTGGAGGCGTAAATTATGAATCCATCATATATGAAGGATATGCTGGAGGCGGAGTAGCCGTTTTAGTTGAATGTTTGACTGATAACAAGAATCGAGCTGCGTCGGATGTGCGTTTAGCTTTTGGAAAAAACGGCGGTCAATTAGCAGACGCTGGTTCAGTGAGTTATTTATTTAGCCGTAAAGGCTTAATCGTAGTGCCTAAAAACAATTGGACAGAAGACCAAGTTTTAGAAGCGGTGATTGAAGCTGACGTTGAAGAAATTAACGATTTAGGAGAATCTTTTGAAGTGGTGGGTCCGCCTCAAAGTTTAGTTCAAACTCGCGAACTCTTACAAAAAGCTGGTTTTGACTATGAAAGTGCCGATGTAGTTTTTTATCCTTCGAGCCAAATTCATTTAGAGCCGGACAAAGCCCGAAAAGTTTTAAATTTAATTGAAGCCTTAGAAGACTTGGACGATGTTCAAGAAGTTTATTCAAATTTAGAATTAGACGATGAACTTTTAGCTCAATTAGACTGACCAAAAAATCAAATTATGTCTAAACTATTCATATCACAACAAAAAATATGTCGGCTCAAGGCCGTCCTAAATCAGGAAACTGTAATAAGCTGAGCGAGGAGGAGAAATGACACAGCAAGTTTTTCTAATAGTAATAGTCGGCGCCATGGTTGCGTTTATGTTTTGGCAACAACGTCGGCAAAAAAAGCAACAACAAGAGCAAGACCACATGCGGTCCAATTTTCAAAAAGGCGATCCAGTCATGACTACGAGCGGAATGTTGGTCTTAGTCGAAAGTGTCGAAGGCGATTCAATTGTCGTTCGTGGCGAAGATGGAACCTTATCGCGCTGGATGAAAGCTGCTATCACTTTACGGCCAGGACAAACTATGGGCGATTTGCCTAGTCAAGCCAATGCCTCCGAGACCGATGAACAGCCTCAAATCGAAAATACTGATCAAGAAGATGCTGAGCAAAGCGACAACAATGATCTCTATCAATCCGCTGAATCGGATCTACCAGAATTTCCTAGCTCCGATTCTTTAGCAGAGTCCGAAGCTCCAGCACCCAAAAAACGCGGTCGCCCTCGAAAAAATTCCGCGCAAACGACTGAATAGATTTTATTAGCCATGCCAGTTCACGAAAAACGTTCACATCCAATACGGATGCTAATCACGCTTGCGATTGTAATCGGTACATTAATCGCTTTTAGTGGATTAGGCATGATTTGGGGCGGAGGATTGTCGCCCAAGTTTGCGTTAGATTTAGCCGGAGGGACTCAAATCATCTTGACTCCAAATCTAGCTTCTGACGAAGTGATTACTGAAGAAGCCCTTGACCAAGCAATTGCTGTCATCCGCCAAAGAGTCGATGCTTCGGGGGTCGCCGAAGCTGAGATCACTAAGCAAGGCAATCAAAATATCGTGGTTGGAATCCCCGGCGAAACCCCGTCGGATGAAACCATTGAGTTGATTTCTAAGGCTGCCCAAATGCGTTTTCGGCCTACAATTTTATCCTGGGCGCCGTTGACTGACGATACTTTAACTGTAACGAACCAAAAAACTCTGGATGAATATATTGACTATCTTAAAAGTTCTACCACCTCCAGCTCGGCCTTAACTGATGAGATTGAAGGAGCTTTAGAAAATAATGCCAGTACCTCATCCACCCCTTCGGACCCAAGTCAACTTTTATCCCAAATTTTTCAAGCTGCCAATTCTCATTCTACTAAAACTAGTAGTCAAAATAATTCGGCCGATCGAATTATTGTTACTAAAGATTCAGGTCTTTCAGCATACCAAGGAGTTTGGACCGATCATTTATCTGGTAAAGTGATTCAAATTGTTGATGAAACCAATACTGATGAGCCCCAATCTGATGAATCCAATGCCGGCGAAGGGTTGCTAGGTAAAAATACCTCTGACGACGATTCGAGCGACAGCGATGCCGAAAATGCTACAACTGCAACTAATGACGATCAAAGCCAGACTGACTCGACTAGTTCGGCCGATGACGCGACTGCTTCGACTAATTCATATTGGGCAGCTCAGCCGCTTTTGACTGATGAGACTTTGTCTGGAGACTTGGCCAAAGACACCCCTTCTGGTTTTCAATATTTGACTCCTGAATTAGAAAAACAATTCAAAGAACTGGATTGTACTAATACAGCTAACCTCAAAGGCGGTGGTGGGGACGCTGCTGACCAGGCTTTGGTTACTTGCGCTAAAGACGGCGTTACTAAATACCTATTAGGACCAGTAGCTGTCGAAGGGTCCGGGATCTCCCAGGCCGCTTCAGGATTACGCCAAACCTCAGGCGGAGGATTCACTAACGAGTGGGTAGTCTCTTTGCAGCTCAAAGATGACGATATGGAACAATTTATGCAAACTGCTGACCGTATTAAAAAATTAGATCCACCGCGTAATACTTTCGCCATTGTTTTAGACGGTTTAGTGATTTCCGCTCCTTCGATCCAACCTGACGTAACTTTCCAAAAAGGCTCTGGGATCGAAATTTCTGGAGGATCATCTAACGGCTTTACTCAAGATCAAGCCAACACTCTCGCTAATCAGCTTAGTTTTGGGGCGTTACCGCTCAACTTCACAGTCAGTTCTAAAGAGCAAGTTTCGGCCTCTTTGGGCTCGGAGCAGCTAGAAAAAGGGTTGTTAGCTGGTTTAATCGGCTTGTTGTTGGTGGTAATCTACTCCATGATCCAGTATCATGCATTAGGTAGCGTCACAGTGGGATCGTTAGGAGTTGCGGCCATACTGACCTATTTGGTCATTCTCGTCTTATCTTGGCTACAAGGCTATCGTTTGAGCCTCCCGGGGATTATTGGTATCATTGTGGCTATTGGAATTACGGCCGACTCTTTCATTGTTTATTTCGAAAGGATTCGTGACGAAATCCGCGATGGGCGGCCTTTACAAATTGCTGTCTCTAGGGCTTGGCATCGAGCGATTCGAACCATTGCAGCTTCCGACGCTGTAAATTTGCTGTGTGCCGTTGTTTTATATTTCTTAGCAGTTGGCGGAGTAAGAGGATTTGCCTTCACGCTGGGCTTGACCACTGTAATTGACTTTATTGTAGTGATTTTATTCACTCATCCATTAGTTTCGCTTTTATCAACCAAGCCTTTTTTCTTTTTAGGGCATCCAGCTTCTGGATTAAACCCCGCTCGCTTAGGCGCCCCTAATGCGGTTAATTTCGCAGTCGCCAAGCACGATTGGCTGGAAAAGCAATTGTCTTTAACTCCGCCAGCGGACGAATCTAAAGACTCCGATTCAGAATCAATCAACAAAGACAACTATATTGAAGAAGATTACGATTACTATGACGATACTCCCAAGGCTAAAAAACCAGCTAAGCCAGCGAAGGATTCAGGTAAAACTAAAGCGAAGGCTGTAGACACTGGCAGCTCTGGAGGATTTTTCAGTAAATTCAAGTCCAAACCAGCTGCTGATCAGGAGTCAGATGATTTAGACAGCAAACCGTCAGCCAAATCTGCTGGTTCCAGCAAAACCAAAACTAAATCTGCTGCCAGCAAGACTTCGACTAAGCCTGCTCCAGCTAGCAAAACTAAATCTAAAACTAAGCCCAAAACTGCTGGTTTTGAACCAGATTCAGAGTCAAATACTGACGATTATTATTTCGACGATGATGACGACCAGTGGGAAAAGGAACGCGCTGCTAAAAAGGCCGAGAAAGCAAGGCTGAAAGAAGAAAAACGTCAAGCTAAAGCTAGACGCAAAGATCAAAATCCGGCCGAAAGTAAGCTTGAAGATGAGGAGCGAGACGATGAGTAATTCGAGCTTCAAAGGTTTTAGTTTTGCGTCCTGGGGAAACGATCTCTATACGGGTCGAAAAAATTACAAAATAGTCCAAGCCCGGAAAAAATTCTATTTCGCTTCAGGCATTTTGTTAGCATTATGTCTTTTGGTAATTTTTATTCGCGGATTTAATTTAGGTATTGATTTTACTGGAGGGACTTTGTTCCAAATCCAGTCCACTACTAATACCTCTCAACAAATTGCCACTGATGCGCTTAAGCAAGTGTTACCTGATGAGTCCGCTTTAGTCTCCAACGTAGGAGCGACCGGCATTAAAGTCCAAACTGTCAATTTGAGCGAAGCTGACTCCATTAAGGCGCGGGATGCTTTAGCCAAAGCTTACGACGTTCAAACCGATGAGGTTTCTATTACTTCCATCGGTCCAACTTGGGGTAATGATGTCTTTTGGGCTGCTATTCGAGGGCTAGGGATCTTTTTGCTTTTAGCTGCGATTTTCATGACAATCTACTTTAGAAATTGGCGCATGGCGGTTTCCGGCGTGGCAGCTTTATTCCATGACATGATTGTAACTGTCGGAGTTTACGCTTTAGTAGGTTGGGAAATTACTCCTGCAACTATGATTGGCTTCTTGACTGTGATTGGTTATTCGATGTATGACACAGTCGTGGTGTTCGATAAAGTACGAGAAAATACTGCCAATTTATTGAATCAAACCCGAACTACTTACGAAGAACAGGCTAATTTAGCAGTTAACCAAACTATGGTTCGCTCGATTAACACTACAGTAGTAGCGCTTTTACCGGTCGGTTCAGTCTTATTTATTGGCGCGTTTATCATGGGAGCTGGGTCTTTACGCGATATTGCATTAGCTTTATTCGTCGGCATGATCGCAGGAGCTTATTCTTCCATCTTCTTAGCCACCCCGATGGAGGTGACCTTCACTAACCGCGATAAAAAAATCTTTGCCCATACTGAACAAGTTTTAGCTAAACGCGCTAAGACGGCTCAAGAGTTGAACGTCGATATCAACGATGCACAAGTTACTGCGTATTACGCGCCAGGTCAAATGTTACCTGGGCATCATCAAGGCCAAAGGGTCGTTCGCAAACCTCGAAAAAAACGACGTTAATATAACTGATCAAAATTAAATCTGGCAGTTTACAGTCAATGACTTAAAATCTGAAATTTTTAGGTCGGTGTACAGCGTTTTCTATGAAATCCAGAGCTGAATTTTTTGGATGGTCATACTCAAAGCTCTATTATACCATAAATTTGCTCGATTGGCATTAATACTTTTAGTTGTGGATATCTGGGCTTAGGCTAAAGTCACAAATAAAAATGTCAAATTCGACTACTTATATCCTCGATAACCTGAAGTTATGCAGGAATTTGTTGAACGAGGTTTTAGCGAAACATTATTGAATGCTCATGGGGTCAGCTCTGATTTAAATGATCTGGCCGAATTTGATATTGACGCTCTAAAAGACCGACCCTTACATCGTTGGAATTTGAATCCAGTTACGATTATTTCTAGTGCTGGGGTACTGAGTTTGGTTTTGGCAATCAGCGTTTATTTTTTTACTGCCTCTCCTGCGCCACCTGTCGAATCTTTAGCTCAATGGACTGCTGCTGGAACCGCTATAACACCTGATTCTAGTCTGAGCGCTGGAACTAGTTCTGAAATCGTTGATACTCTTAGCAATTCGACTAACGAAAGTAGCGATGCTGCGATAGAGGCTGACGATGCTCAAAGTAAAACTGAAGACAGCATTGACTCTAACGATGCAGTCGGAAACGATGCCAATGCTGATGCTATGACTAAAGATACTGAAGAAGTCCCAGTTGGTCAGACTGAATCAGAAGAGGATCCGGCGCAGATTAGTAATAAAATCAACTTGAACACAGCCAATTCCACTCTCTTGGAAACTCTGCCCGGAATCGGCCCAGCTTACGCTCAGCGCATTATAGATTTCAGAACCGATCAAGGGGGTTTCCATTCAATCAGCGACTTATTGAACATCAAGGGC
>JAITFB010000036.1 GCA_031281695.1 Candidatus Servula neotermitis | reverse complement strand
ATTCCACTCTCTTGGAAACTCTGCCCGGAATCGGCCCAGCTTACGCTCAGCGCATTATAGATTTCAGAACCGATCAAGGGGGTTTCCATTCAATCAGCGACTTATTGAACATCAAGGGCATAGGTCCTAAAACTTTCGAGAAACTCAAAGACGCTGTGACTGTAGAGTGAAAACCCTTAGAAATTGTCCTGATGACTAAAGACTTTAGGTTGTTGATTCCAGCTGCAGTCATGTGGGGGTTTGGATTGGCTTATGGTTTTTGGCCAATGGGGACTCTGATCGCTTTAGGCGTCGTAACCAGCTTGATCTTAGGAATTATAATCGTTAGATGTTTTAAAAGAAAACTCACCCTCGCGGACAACGTTAATTGCTCAAAAAATACTGATATTGAAACGAATATGGCGACTGGTTTTGCGGACCCTAATGCTGTTAATGTTATGAAAATGGGCGGATATGCGCCTTCTGACGTGGTTAATAATTCAATAAAACCTATCTCGCTGGATACCAGGACGGAGAATTCAAACTTCAAGAATCGCACATTTAATCTCTGGATTGGTCAAAGCATTATGAGTTTAATCGCTGCATCTTTGATTATATCGGCCAGCAGCCTTTATGGTGTAGCTAAAAATCGTGGTTTTATAGCCCAAGCCGAGTTGAATCAAACCCCTCTTCAATTAATTGGGCGTGTATCCAGCGATCCGCTGATAAGAATGGGTTTTTCTAAGAACTGCACCTTTTACTTGGAAAGTTCATTCGTAGCCGAAATCTTGACTAACACTACTGGGGGTCTCAATGCCGATGTCACGATGGACAATAGCTCTTTGCCAATCCGTTCGGCTCTAGGCTGGGGACAAAATTGGAAAGTCCGAGCCGAAATGCCAGGGGAGTGCAACATGGTCTATGGGGACACTGTTTTATTGTCAGGAACGCTAACTGAGCGATTCAATTCAACTGTTGATGCGCAATTCAAAGCCAAAACGGATTCTGCTGGGGAAGCTGCACTCGTAATCGCCCCACCAAACAAATTGGATCAAACTACAAATCTGATTCGTGCGCAGGCCAAAGCCGTGCTCAATTCTACAGGCATGAGCTCAAGAGGGTTGGTCTTAGCGATGGCCTTAGGGGATGAAAATCTAATGGAAGCCGATCACAAAGACCTGGCTTTGACCAGCGGCTTGACTCATTTATTAGTGGTTTCGGGAGGGCATTTTATCATCTTATTGTCTATTTTCAACGCGATTTTAAAACATTTGCGGGTCCATCGGTATGCGTTATGGGTTGCTTCGTTAGCAGTAATGATCGGCCTTATGGCTCTAGTCCACCCCCAAGATTCATTAATGCGAGCATCATTGATGTGTTTAATTTCGATTTCGAGTTTTTGGATGAAACGTCGAGCGCAATCAGTTGCAGCTTTGAGCGTGACCGTGATATTGCTGTTATTGATTTGGCCGAATTTATTAGTGTCGATTTCATTGGCATTATCGGTCAGCTCTACCGCTGGGATTGTTTTATTGGCGCCCATAATCAAGGCGAAACTTAGACGTCATTTAGGGGATTTAGTCGCAGAAATGATTGCGATCCCTTTGTCAGCCATGCTTTGCTCGACGCCAGTTATCTTGTTGATTAACGATTTTTGGCCAACTTGGGGGATTTTAGCTAATTTGCTGGCATCGCCTTTAGTTACTTTAATCACTGTGTTAGGATTTTTCGGCGCACTCACAGCTTTCATCCCTGGAGTTGGTTGGGCGCTTATGATGAGTGCAGGTTTTTTCGGTCAAGGTATTGAGTTGATTTTGGATTTGGTCAATATTTTACCTTTCGCTCGAATTGCTTGGCCCATGGGTTGGGAAGGCTCATTATTATTCATAGGTCTAATTTTGACTGTGGTTGGGTTATTTCGCCTTATAGGTCAGTTACGGAATAAATACCGAGGATTTGAGCCTTCCGATCAGCCCAATCGATTAGTCACTATAGTCGAGCAAATTCAACGAATTTTCAAGAAGAAAAGATATTTAAAGGTGACGGTTACCGCTTTAATTTTATTGCCATTACTGGGCTTGACTTACCTCAATAAAAATCTGGTTAGTTCGGCCTTAGATTCAAATTGGTTGGTAGTTGGATGCGATGTTGGTCAAGGCGATAGCTTCGTAGTCAATTTAGGTCAAGGGCATGCCATAGTGATCGATGTAGGACGAGAAGATCAATTAGTTGACCAATGTTTGAAAGACCTGCAAGTTCAAGCCATTGATTTATTGGTGTTGTCCCATTTTCACGATGATCATGTAGGCGGCTTGCGCGGTGCGATTACGGATCGCGAAGTAAAGCAGCTTTGGGTGTCGAATTCTAACGACGAAGTAGCGGAGTCGCAATCAGTATTTAACCTATTGCAACAAACTGAAATTACTTACACGCGAGCAACGACTGGACTAACGTGGGCGAATCTGCCTATTCCCAATTCAGAATCGGTTATTTATGCCGATAATCTCAAGCCTAAATCCGAGAGTTTAGCAGAGGACCAGACTCCGAATACTGCTCCCGAAAGTTCTAAGAACAATCAGGTTTTGGATCTTCGATCCTCCTCTCCCGATTTTCTTGGCTCAAACGATGTACAAGCTTTAGTCGTTTCGGCACCTCTAGGCGAAGATCGGGAAGGCAATGATGCTTCGGTAATTCTGTACGTTAAAACAGGGGAGTGGTCGATGGTTTTTCTAGGAGACGCTGAACCTTTAGCTCAAACTCGAGCTTTAGAGCAAATAGAGAAGCTGGGGATTGGCCAGGTAGATATAGTGAAAGTGGCTCATCATGGTTCGAAATATCAATATGAGCCTTTGTATCAGCATTTAAGCCCACGGTTAGCTTTGATTGGGGTAGGACAAAACACTTACGGGCATCCGCATCAAGATACTTTGAATATGTTGAACCGTTTGAATACGGCGACTTTTGATACTTATCAATACGGACTGATTGGCTTAATCAAACCTTCAGAAGGTGAACCAAAGACTAATGCGTCAATATTTTTGACAAAAAATCCTGAGCCCGATCCGACTTAGGATGATCAAAAAATTGATCAGGTGGAGCAATTTCTAAAATTTCACCTGCGTCAATGAAAACCACCCGGCTGGCGACTTTACGAGCAAAACCCATTTCGTGAGTCACGACCACCATAGTCATCCCTTCGTGGGCTAATTGAATCATTACGTCCAAAACCTCGTTAATCATTTCTGGGTCTAACGCAGAGGTTGGCTCATCGAATAACATCACTTTGGGTTTCATAGCCAGAGCTCGCGCAATCGCTACTCGTTGTTGTTGTCCACCCGAAATTTGGCTAGGATGTTTATCTTTATGCTCAGCCACGCCAACTCGCTCCAATAATTTTATCGCTTCAGCCTCAGCTTGAGCTCTAGGAATCTTTAAAACTACTTCAGGCCCAATCGCAACATTTTGTAAAATGGTTTTATGGGAGAATAAATTAAATTGCTGGAAAACCATACCTACTTCTGAGCGATGTTGAGCCAATTCTTTGCCTTTTTTAGGTAAAGGTTTCCCATCTATTTTGATCACACCAGCATTGATTGACTCCAATGCGTTGATAGTTCGGCAAAGCGTAGATTTTCCTGAACCAGACGGCCCAACGACTACTACAGCTTCCTTAGGCGAAACTCGTAAGTTAATGTCTTTGAGAACTTGAACTGGGCCGAAAAACTTGTCAACCCCTTCGATTTCTATAATATATTCACTCATACATTTCAGTTTAGTCAATTGCTGTCATTTTAAACCAACAAATTCATCAAAATGCCGGGCGCATAACGGAAGGTAGGTTACTTGAGTTCCATCGTCTATGAGAATTTGCTTACCGCTTTTCACAAACGAACCATCGGGATTTTGACGGACATTGAAATTAGCTTTAGCTTTACAAAACCAGCATTTGGTTCGAATTTCTTCAAGGTTTTGGGCTATTTCTAAAAATCTTTGGGAGGCGGGGAACGCATTACCCAAAAAATCGGTTCTTAGACCGTAAGCGATTACTGGGATTTCCATTCGAACCGTAATTCGCATAAGCTGATCGACTTGAGAAACTGTTAGAAATTGAGCTTCGTCCACTAAAACACAATCAACAGCTCGGTTTTGTGAGAACTCATTAGCAATGATTTGAAACAGGTCATCGCTGGTCTCAATTTGATGGTCGACTAATAGAGTCGCCCCAATTCTAGACAAGACTTTAGAGTTTTTCGTATCCAAACGTGGCTTAAATACGAAAGGTCTTTGTCCAGTTTCTTGATAGTTATAGGCCACTTGAATCAAGGAAGTGGATTTCCCCGAATTCATAGTGCCGTACCGAAAAAATAATTTAGCCATTTATTTGATTTTAACCTATACTGAAGGAGTGGTTAGCAAATTTGGAAAACTTTGGACTATCGCTTTAGGCGACCAAGTAGCTGTAATCGCTCAAAAAGGGGCGACACTCGTGAGTTATCAAAAAGCAGGTCTCGATATTATTGCACCTTTCGATCCAAACTTGGATCGAAGCCCAGCGTTCAATGGGGCTATTTTAGCACCTTGGCCGAATCGAATCGAAGGAGGCAAATACACTTTCGCCGGTCAGATTCACCAGCTCCCAATCAATGAGCCGGAACTTGGCAATGCTCTGCATGGCTTAGTGTACGCTAAAATGTTTGATTTTCAAGTCATGGAGCCTGAAAGAGTGGTTTTGACTTTAGAACAGCCTGGGCAAGTAGGGTATCCGTGGACGCTACTGTACGACGTTATGTACAAATTGACTCCCATTGGTTTAAAAACCGTAATTAGAGTTACTAATCGCTCAGATGCGCATGCGCCATTTGGCATTGGATGGCACCCTTGGTTGACTCCCAACGGTGATTTAGACGATTCCTTTTTGTATATGAAAGCTCAAAATCACCTAAAAAATAATCCAAACTTAATTCCCATCGCTCAAGAGCCTACGCGCTATCCTTATAATTTCAATAAAAAAACTTCGCTAATCAACATCGATTTAGATGATGGATTTACTGGATTTGAACGGGGGATTGACCAAAGGGCCAAAGCCTTTTTTACTCGAACCGATAATCGCCAAGTCGAAGTTTGGATGGATTTGTCTTATAGGTCTTTCCAAATTTGTTCAGCTGACCATCTCAATGGGCTAAAACGCTTCGCTTTAGCTGTCGAACCCATGAGCTGTCCCGCTAATGCATTCAACACTAAAGACGATCTAATCGTTTTAGAACCTGGAGAAAAACGCACATTTAAATGCGGCATCCATGTCCTCCCTCACTGAGATTAGTTGTCTTTAGCTGGTAGCTAGTTATTAGTCTTGATTACTTTAACGACGCCGCTTGCACTGGGTCAGCGAAAGTTCACGGCTACTGCTGATAACTGATTCCTGATTACTGATAAACTATATATATGGCTGCCTTGAATCAACCTGAAGAAACGACCAATATCGGGATTCCCATCATCGAGGATCTCGCCGGCGGAGATCGTGTCATTCAACTTAGTGAAGATGATAGGAAAATTATCAGTGCCTTACCTACGGATTCAGCACTTCTAATCTCAATAGGGCAGGGTCAAGATCAATTACGTTTTCTCTTAGATAATAACTTAACCACGGTCGGTCGTAAGGAAAAAAATGATATTTTTCTAGATGACATAACAGTCTCCCGTATTCACGCTGAATTTATTCGCCAAAATGAATCTTTTTCGGTTAGGGATTGCTCATCTTTGAATGGAACCTATGTAAACGGTGCTCAAGTAGATGAACAGGTCCTAAGTTCAAGCGACATTGTTCAAATTGGAAAATATCGGTTTTTATTTGTATCTAAAGAATCATTTTAATTCTTTAAAAATTAACTGTTTTTTTACAATCGAATCGGTTAAGATAGAGAAATACTGAATTATTAAAACTAAAATAGAAAGGTGAAATTGAAAACACTTAAACAAGGAACCATTTTCGATGAAATGGGAGAGAACGCTCAACGTAAACGAATTGGCTACAAATCAGATGTGGTATGTCAAGTTACTAACATTACTTATCGCCAACTAGACTATTGGACTCGTACAGGTTTGATTAAGCCTTCGGTCAACCAAGCTTATGGCTCTGGAAATAAACGTTTATTCGATTTTAGCGACATAGTTTTAGTCAAAACTATCAAATCCTTGTTAGACAGTGGGATAGCTTTACAAAAAGTCAAAAGAGCGGTAAATTTTCTTAGGGATAACCAGTTGGATATCACTAAAATCATTTTAATTTGCGATCAAGATAATATTTATGTTTCGACTAATGCGCAAGATTTCATTGATGTACTCGCTGGAGGTCAGGGAGTGTTTGGTTTGCATATTCAAAAGCTTTGCGATGTTTTAAAACGCGATTTAAATCAAATCTCTACTCGGAAGATCTCCCAAAAACATTTAAACCGAGGGAATCCAGATTCGGTTAAATCAGATTTGAAAGAGTATAAACCTTTATTAAGGAAAGTTACTTAGCTCATAAAGCAGTTTGACTGATCTGTAAAACATATATAGCGCTAAAATATTTCGGGCCGCCAGCACTAAAACTGGAATTAAATGAACCGCTGAGACATCATTGTACGTCAAAGGATATACTAAATAAGTTAATCCTGCTATTATTAGGCCTAAAGATCCCATTAGTTTAAACCAGTGTATTTGGCTAGCAGAAAATATTAATCCACCAATGAGTGGAGCAGCCAAGATACTATAAAATTGCGGTGAACCAACTTTGTTGAAAATAATCAATGCTAAAAATAAAGCCAATCCAGAAACACAAATCAATTCGGCTTTAGTTGTATATACAGTTGGATGAATTGTTTTCGCGAGCTGGATAAATGGTTGTTTGAAAGAAGAACTCGTCATATTCGACGCTTTGGATTGAAGACTTGAACGAAGAATGGAGGTTGAAACGGAGGCATCTGTAGAAAATGATGAATAAGGCGCCGATTCGTCAAAATGCCGGATTGAAATAAGAGCCGATAAATTAGATTGATCTAAATCAGATTTTGAAACTGGTAAGTAAAATTGGGGATAACGTTTCAAGTTGCGGGCAATCCGAAGAGTTAACCAACTTAAAGCGATAATTACTAGACCTAAGAAAGGAAAGACCAAATAATGCGCTAAAAACCTAGGAATAACTCCTTCTAACTCCATAGAAAGCGACTCTTGGTCGTAAAATGCATGCGAAGAGTCTCCGATGATTGCGTCAAAAAGCATAAACGGAGTTCCCCAAACAGACTCGATTTGTAAACTACGTTCTTGATTGCCTAATAGGAATTTAAAATAATCAACCGGAGCTCCGCCAATTAGACCAATAGCCGCAATAACCAATGAAGCGCCTATTGCAATAGGGAGAATGCGAGTGCGAAATGCTCGATAAAATGCCCAAACTGGAATCAAAAGTGCAGCTGGTAAAAGTTTGATCCAAGCCCCCAGAGTTAATAAACTAGCTGACAAGTTCATTTTGGCTGGGATAGCCAAAATAGCTAAAATTGTCAAAGGTGTAATCACGGAATCTAAGCGAGTAATGCTAATCGGCCCTAAGAGAAACAGAAAAATAATCCAAAAAAACTCCGGTTTCCAAATTCGTGAAGCTGGGGGAGAGGTAATACTTGCTCGTCGTAAACGCCAAAAAACTAGGCCATTCAAGACCAGCATAAAGATATACCAACCAATTCGATACAGTTGAATTGAGCCTAATGCTCCTGGCATCAAATAAGGCACCCACATTGCTAATAATGCTAACGGCGGATACAAAAAAACTGTACCTGGCGCAGTGCCGAAAATTACCCATTCGTTATCAACGAACATTTTACTGGTTACGCTATGATAATAATTCAAATCATAGATGGTCATTCCATCATGATAGATTTCCCCAAAGCAAACTAAATAAATATGAACAATTAGAAAAGCCAGATAGGGCAAGACTTTCCTCGTCAAATTTGACATAATATATCTTATCGGCAAATATAGATAGACCTAGACACCGACCCTGAGTTTACCTTGACGGACTAATTCGAGACGTTGTTTGAGTCCAGCTTTGAGTTCTTTGATTGAACGACGTTCTTGAACTATATCCCAATGAGTACGGACATTTTTCCCTAAAGGGTTGTCATAATCCGAATCATCGTCACGTTTAACCGCTTCGCGTCCGCATCGGCAGATCCAGGTTTGAGGAATGTCGGCTTCAATGGAAAACGGAATCAGCGTTACGTGATTGACTGGACAATCATAATATGTATCAATCCGTTCAGCCCATTTAACACCCTCTTCGCGTTCTAAGCTTTTACCTCCAATTCGCATTCCATGAAATGAACTATCAGGCATAATTTCTCCTTTGATGAATTTTTCTTAATGTAATCCCTTTTTTAGTCGTGTGCTTTAGAGCTTCCCAAACGATTTTTTTGTCCATTTTGGATTCGCCCAAAGTTCGCTCAACGAAAGTGATCGGTACTTCGACAATATTACCTTTATGAGAATAAAGATATTCAGTCATATCAATTTGAAAACCGAATCCTTTGGAATCGATTTGGTTTAGTTTAATTTTATCTTTCAAGGCTCGCGTTCGATAAGCTCGAAATCCAGCTGTAGCGTCCTTAATCGGTAATTTCATCATCATTCGACTCCAAAAATTACCACCTCGCGAGAGTATTTCTCGAGGCTTGGACCAACCTTGAGTCTTTCCGCCTTTAATATAACGCGAACCAATCACCAAATCTATGCTGCGATCGCTTTCGATTTTGTCAATCAATTTGGGCAAATCTTCAGGTCGATGCGAGCCGTCAACGTCCATTTGAATGACGATTTTATACCCTTTTTCGATACACCATTGAAAAGCTTCAATGTAGGCGGCGCCTAATCCAGCTTTTTCAGTCCGATGAAGTACATAAAAATTTGGCAGTTCTTTGGACATTTGATCCGCTAATTGACCAGTACCATCTGGGGAACTGTCATCCACCACCAAAATGTCTAAAATTGGGTAGATCCTTCGAACTTTGGCGACGATTACCGGCAAAGACTCCAACTCGTTGTACGTCGGAAAAACCACAATTTTGTCTGACACAAATATCAGTTTAGTGCTAAATCATAAATAAATCCAGTTGAAACATACAAATCGGTTTGGTTAAACACTTCACCGTCAGGTTTAACGCCTGCACTTATCCCCATCGTTGAGGCTTGAATCAAATCCCGATTAGTTTGGATTGCGCGAAACCTAGCGATGGTAAATTGTTGAAAGGCTAATGATGAATGCCCAAAGAAGACATTGTTAGTGGGAGAAATAATGGCTTGCGCTCCCCTATTGACTATATCTTCGACTAACCAATCTTGAGTAATTTCGAAACAAATTAGAATACCTAATTGTATTCCCCTCCCAGAATTCAAAGGAACCTCGAGTATTCCTGGGCGTTCGCCGGGCCACATATCTAGCGTGACTTGGTCGACCAAAGGGCTAAAGAGCCGGAAAAACGCGCGATTTGGTATATATTCGCCAAATGGAACCGGAGTTAGTTTATCGTAATAAACTTCAGTTAAACCGCTTGCATCAATTAAAGCATAGCGATTATATCGGTGATCTGCATAGAAGACTTGACTACCGACTAAAAGCGGAGCATGATATTCTTGAGAAAGATTCGCTAATTGATTGACTATTTCTTGATTTTGAGGGTTCCAAAGATCGTATTCTAACGCGTTTTCAGGCCAAATTATCAAGTCAACATTTGAATTCATAGAAGAACCTAAGAGTTTTTTAGTGGCTGACAAATGATTAGTAAACACTTCATGCATATCGACTTCAGCGCCGAATTTCATCGCTTTGATGTTACCTTGAATTACAGCTACGCGGACGAATGATTGATCTTTTTCGATATCATTATTGGACAAATAAATTTTGTTTCCCCATAAGGCCATAGCTGAAGCGACGATGATGATCATACTCAAAATCTTGAGCCAGCTTAACGGCCAAAACAACTGCGCAAACACTAAAATTATCCAGCTCACGAAAATCGGACCCAATAATCCTCCGAAAAATCCAAAAGCGCTATAACTAACTGACCAAGCAACTCGTCCGAAAGCAAATCCCCCATAAGGCACTACGCATCGTAAATACTCAAACGCCACATATACAGTAGGGAAAGTTAAAAAATTATTTGGCAATATTTTGTAAACTAATCCAGCGAACGACATAATTAAGCTTTCTAATATGACCAGCAATCCATAAGGCAACCAATCTGAAGCGATTGCCAAAAAGTTCCAAGCCCAAGCGTAGGCAATGAGATGAAAAGCCAACATGAATACCCAGGCTTGGAATACTGTAGCTCGATAAACTAACGATATTAGCGTCACTAAAGCAAATAAGGCCAAGGGGAAACCGCATTCTGATTCAAAACTGATTCCAAAGCTTAAACCCGAAAAAACCACCAATACGACTTTCAGTCCCAGGTGATTGATCCGGTTCTTACGAGAAATTCTTCCAGATGTCAAATCATCTTCAACTTGATAGTTGAATTCTAAACTAGGGTTGTGGACTTGAATTACATGAAGGTTCTTTAAGTTGTTAATAGTGAAGGACATGAAGCTTATAATGACGAAAAATTGGACATCTGTAGATGCGGCATAAATGCTGAATTTTAACTCAAAGCTTTAGGATGAAAAATGATTTGTACAGCTTTAGGACACACTTCAATTTCGGCAGGGGCCTGACCTACGTATTCTCCGTCAGCCATTAAAAACGGCATTTCTTTAGAGTCAGGCAGCTGGCGGAGGATAACTTTAGTCACTTGAGCGCAAGTAACTCTGGAATCTTTAGTATGTAAACCTTTATAAGCTTTTAGAAATAATCTAAGAGCAGACATTGAATTCATTTTACCCCCTAAAATTAAATCTAATTTACCATCATCAACTTCAGCGGAAGGAGCAATCATAATCCCGCCTCCGATATATGGCGAATTCGAAACGCAACATAATACACCAGCTTCATGAAACTTGTTTGATTCGTAATCAACTTGATAACCGTAGTTTTGCATGACAGCTAGCTCTTTCATCGCCGCAACGAAATATCGAGACGGACCAGGAGCAATTTTGAGAGTATTGGCAGTTGCGTTGATTTTTGCATCTAAACCAGCTGAAAGCGATCCTGCAAAATAGGTTCTACTAAAAGTTTGATTGTTATCCAGAGGGGTGGCCTGACCGCAATCGATTGCCTTAAAAGATTTATGTAGAATACCTAGACTAATCCCGCGTATGACATTTTCTATATTATTGACTGGGATTTTAATCGCTTTGGCAAAATCATTACCGGAGCCAACTGGAACTATCCCTAAAGGGATATTGGTCTTGGCCACAGCATTGAAACCTAAATGGACCATCCCGTCCCCACCGAATACAATTAAATAGTTGATTTCTTTTTGTTTAATCGCAGATCTTACGTTGGTCAAAGCTTGAAAAGCACTGCCAGCGGAAAAATCTCGACAAGTATATCCTCCTTTAGACAAAAGATCGTTGAACATCCCCAAGCTTTTTTTGGCATAGTTATGCGAAAACTTATGACCAGAGGTGGGATTGTAAATTATTCCAATCGATTTATTTGACATAGTATAAGCTTAGCTAATTTGTTACCAGAATTCGATCGGAGATAGGAGGAAAGGATTAGTCGTGCATATCTAGACCAAGTCTCCGACTCTATACAATCCGTTTGTTAGTGAGTTATAAAGTGCTAGGACAGCGTTTTACTTCATTTTAGTGAACAACACTGCGTAACGATTATCGTAATGTCCAAAATTCGGCACAAAAATTTCGGAAATGTTATATCCGTTTACTCGCAATGATTGATAAGCCCAATGGTCAATGATTTTAGATAAATTATCGACTTCAATTAGAACTTGATCTGATTGCGTTGCAGCAATTTCCTTTTTAACATGATCTTTTAAGGAATTTAATTCGTTAGTATCATTTACCGAACGCAAGTAATCAAAATTGGTACTTGGGATTGGAAGAGTTGGATAATTTTCGGCGCAATAGTATCCGATTTGGTTAGCGGTATGGTAATAACTAAGGACTAAGAGACTCGAAATGTCAAAAGTTCGGGAGTTGTGGCAATAATAATGCGCCGCAGTCATATTAGCACTCATCACTCGACGCTGATCAATGATTGTTGGCGATTCTAAAAACGGTTTGTCAAACCTCACGGCCCACTCTCGAGTAATTCGATTATACGTAAATAACATAAAGCTGGCTATAGCAGTTAGGCAAATCAAACTAGCTAAAATTTTTGTCCAATTATAACCTTCAAAACTCGTCTGGATTAACCCAGCGGCCATGATGATAAAATAAACTATTTGGAAATGAAAAGTCAAAGTCGTTGCGCCAATCCAATAAAAACTGCACAAAAAAGCAGTAGTAATATACGAAATTGCAAAACAACTTTTGACCACTCCAGAAATATTCGGAGCGAACAAACCTAAGACCAAGACTATCCAGCTAAACCCAGAAACCAACCAAGCGAGACTGAATCCAGATTGTAATACGTTAAAAACACTAATCCCTTTCAAAAAACGAGCGAATTCAAATCCAACTTTATGGTTTTGACTGATATTGAATAAATACGTACCGATCATTTCTGACATGGCGTTTTTAGTGAACAATAAAGGGATTAGAATTATTAGACTGATCCCGATAAAACCACCCAGCATTTGAAGAATCCTCAGTAGCCCTTTTTGGTCTACTTCAGGATTTTTTCGAAAAACTAAAACAGCCCACCATAATAAGGGAATCAAAAGTATGGCGGTTAAACTAATTTTCGCCCAAAAAAAACCTCCAATCACAATCCCAATCAATACAGCATGCCATCGCGATAAAGGCCGGTTAAAAGCTAACGCACGGACTAGATAATATAATGGAATTACAAATAATGGCAATATGAAAACTTCAGCGCTAAGCGAAGCCTCTGTAGCGAAGATATTAAAAATTAAAGCTAAACTCAAAATCGTGGTTAAAATACTCAATAACGTTGAGTACCAAAGGTTACATAATCGAAAAAGAAAAATTGCACTGACAAAATTTATCCCTATGCAAACGCAAAAAACCCCGAAATAATTATTCAAACCAAGCAATTCAAGCCCGGCAAAAATTTCAAAGAACGCTGGACCCTTGTGGTCAAATATGTCCACATAAGGTACAATTCCTCGCCACCAGTCTTTGCCAATATTGATATACAAAGCCAAATCGCCATTGAAAGGCTCATGATATAATGGGCTAAATTGATAGGCTACTGTTTGAAATACAACTACGCTTAAAAACAACCAAAAGTACTTCGAAGCATATTTTATATAATGACCAAACCACCCATGCAACTTCGAAGGGGAATTGGTCAACGCATCGGAGGTTTGGAACTGCACGGAGTTAGTTTAAATGATGCATCTCGAAATCCAAGAGTGTAATTGCGGAAACGAAAATTCGATCATAAAGATTACCTTGATAATACTTGGCTAATAATTAACAAATCGGGAGCGTTATACGAGCGGAGCTAGAGCAAAGTTTTTAAGCGCATTCGATGGAGGAATTGAGCCATTGAACCGCGATTCACTGGATCCCAAGGTCGAAAAGTAGTTTGACCTTGATCAGTCGTTCCAGAACCGATAGTTATGCCATTTTGAGCCAGCCAATTGATTGCGTAAATTCGATCCAAACTAATTTCAGTAACCACAGTAGCTTTTTTAGCGTTAGCATAAGTAAGACTAACCGGGGCTGTGCTCACGTCTGGATAAAGAGAAGTCGGGATAGGTTGATACCAATAGCCATAAATATTTTGAGGCTGGAGTAAGCTCAAATCAACAACTGCTGGAATGATGCTAACACTCGGAGCTGGAGCTGGCTCAGGGGTCGGAGGAGGTGGTTCATATGTTGGAGCTGGAGATGGGGATGGGGACAAAGTCGGATCTACGCTGGGACTAGGATCTGCGGAACTTGAAGTACTAGGAGATTCACTCGGAGATGGAGTCGGCGTAGGCGTTGGAGTTGGAGTTGGAATTGGGCTAGGAATTTCGCTAGGCGTTGGAGTAACCACAATTACTTGTTCAGGTTGAATGATAGTTGGATCAGTTAAAGTAGGATCGTAAAGAATCGGATCTTTGACTCCAGCTGAACGCATGAGGAATTGAGCCATGCTCCCCCGGTTTACTGGATCCCAAGGTCGAAAAGTAATCTGTCCTTCAGTGTTTGAGCCAGATCCGACCGTGATTCCATGCTCTACCAACCAATTGATAGCATAAATTCTTTGAGGGTTGAGTTGAGGTACGTTGGTAGTATGATCGGATCCAGCATATTGAATTTTTTGGTCGTTTAAGCTGACATCGGCGAAACTAGAGGTAGAAGCTGTGCCTTCGTGCTCTCCGGTCATACGCATGAGGAATTGAGCCATCGAGCCTCGATTGACTGGGTTAGAGGGGCAAAATTTGTCTTGCTTGGGGTTACATCCAGTCGTAACTCGATAATCGGCTAGCCAGCGTACATCAATGCCTCTATCGACACTGAGCTGGTCAATATCGTTAAAATTATAAGCGTGGGAAGTCCCGAACCATTCATTATAGAATAAAAACATATTCCGATTACCGTAACTTGAACAATAATCGCCGGTACCGTAACCCGCTGCCAGAGCGGCTTGATTGGGTTGATACGGAGTATAAATGTACAGCGCAGCCGTCGCCCAATTCTCAATATAAACATCCGATTTTCCGCAAGTTGCATCTGGGTTGAATTTAATCGCATTGATTTGATTTGGTTTATAGTTAAAATTCCCTTTAGTATATTGATTGAATTGCCAAGCTGCTAAATATACTTGGTTCCAAAAACCGAAATAATCGGCGTCGCAGGCCGCGCCGTCTGGGCAGCCGTACCCCATCGCAGTTCGATAACGAGAATCGTCTTTACCTCGATTTGAACCTGGGTCGACAAAAGGCGGCTTGCTGGTCGTAATTAAGCCTTGTTCTTTTTGTAAAGTGACTAATAGAACTTTTTCGCTGATATTACAAGCCTGAGCAACTTTCCAAATGATCTGAGCTGCACTTTCTTTAGCGCCAGCGGCTCCGTACAATACTAAACAATTGTTATTGGCCGCAACATCGTAAGTGACTTCTTGATAATCTTTTAGACAAATATTGTTGCCTTTAGATTCGCAATTTTGACCTTGAACGTTTAAAAATTCTTGAATCTGTTCAACGCTCATAGTATTGTGAGTAAAAAATTTTGAATCTGAGATTATATTTCCAGCGCGGAAATAATCAAGTATAGCGCCGTGGCTTTTAGATACAGATAAACCAGTGCTGACGACTATTAAAAAAAATCCGGTCAGCAGACTAAATATTTTAGTAATTCTTCTCATGAGTTTGTCTATATCCGATATTTTCATTTTAGGCGCGTTTGAAGCTAAATATATTATTGTTCTGTAAAACTCTTGAAAAAATCTTCGTTTAAAGGCAGCTGTTCTATCAGCCTATAAATCTCAGATCCGGAATAATCAATTAACGGAGCCAATTCATCGAACGATTTGGTTCCGCGAATTAATTTTAACCAAGTTTGAGCATCCGTTTGAAACACATTGGGCGGGGTTCCTCGAGTATGTCTTACCCCACTAAAACATTGTACAGCCCCAATTGGCGGAATTCTAACCTCGATAGCTTGACCAGGGAAATGGGAGCGTAAATATCCTAATGATGCTAAGATTAGCGAGGTCGTTTGAGAGGGCAACGCAAGCATATTGAACAGTTAATAATTAATAGCTAATAACATTCAAGAAAATCTCGGTTGAATTTTAGCATAAGACGCAAGATGTTTGCAGCACGAGCTTACGTTCTCATACTTAGAATCCATACCGAGACTTCCTCCTTAATTATCAACCATCAATTCCTCATCGATGATTTCAATTTAAGGTTTTTCCAGCCGATCCTAACAGTTCGCAAACTCTTCCAACGTGATCGGCCATCGATTGCTGGCCTTTCGCATTCCATTTGCGCGGATCGAACAAACTCTTGTTGGGCAAATCGTTCACACCCAAAATGCCGTCGTGGTTTTGGGTCATATATTCAACAATAGCCTTAGTATAAGCATATTGACAATCGGTATCTACATTCATTTTGACAATGCCGTTACGCACAGCTTCGCGAATTTCTTCGTCGCTGGATCCAGAAGATCCATGAAACACCAAATAGAATGGGTTGGGCTTGCCGATTCTTTCGCCGACTTCGCGATTGATTTTGGACAACAAATCTGGTCGTAATTTAACGGTACCTGGCTTGATTACTCCGTGTACACTGCCGAAAGTCAAAGCAGTCATGTAAACCCCTTTTTCGCCAGCGCCCAATGCGTCAACTGCTTTCAAAGCGTCTTCGGTGGTGGTATAAAGATGTTGGTTGTCTTTAGCGGCGACGTCATCTTCTTCTCCACCAACTGCGCCAATTTCGACTTCCAAAATGGCTTGAGCTTGAACACACAAGTCCAAAACTTCGCTAGCGATTTTCAAGTTTTCGTCCAAAGGAATCATAGAACCGTCCCACATATGAGAGTTGAAAGCCGGAGCTTGCCCGTGTTTGACTTGGTCAATTTCGTGAGCCAAGATTGGTTTGAGCCAACCGTCTAACCATTTGGCTGGACAATGGTCAGTATGCAGGGCAATATTGATAGGATATTTTTTAGCAACTTCATGAACATAAGCTGCTAAACCTAATGAGCCTGAGACTGGGTCGTTGGGAATTTTACCCGAAGCATAAGTTGCTCCGCCGGAGGAAATTTCGATGATTCCATCTGATTCGGCTTCAGCAAACCCTTGGATGGCTGCAGTTATACTATCCGAGCTAGTGAAATTAATCGCTGGATAAGCATAACCTTGAGTTTTCGCGCTTTCGAGCATTGCGACATATTTATCGTGATCTACTAATGGCATAGTGTAGTCCTTCCTGTTTAATCTTACGTTATGGCGTAGCTGATTCAGTGCTAAAATACGATTTTTCTAACTTCAAAGAGTTCAAGAAAGTATTTCGAAAATCGGTATCCCATTCGATACTGGGGTCGGACGTACGAAATTCAACAGTAATAAAACCCAGTTCAAAGACCATTTCTACGAAAAATCGTTTTACCCCATCCGAAGTCGTGGACGTATACCACTTCCCTAAGCGCATCCCTTCGAATTGGGGGACATCGCCAAAATCGTGATGGGTTTCAGTTTCAGAGTCCATAGGGTTATTGGCGCTAGGAAATCGAACTGACAAAGTCAATTCAACAAATTCGGGGACAGTCATCCCTTCATAAGGATTGTAAGTGAACTCTAAGTTCGCCGAAGTAACGGAATAATCAACCAAGTTGGAATAATAATAAATCGTATGCAATTCGTTAGTTGGATCAGTAGTTTTAGCTTCTGAGAGCGCCGAATTGTATTCCCAATTTCCAGTCATTTGAAAAGCTAATGAGCCGTCTAAAAACTCAAAATCATAGGATTCGTCAGAATTTGAACAACCAGCCACGGAAACTAATATCGCTAACGCACTGAAGCTGGCAAGGATTTTCGTAAATAACTTTGACATAAACTCAGTTTACCTTCCGCTTCCAGCATAAACGATAGCATTTTGCGCTTTAGAATCTAAGCCAAATTCAGTATGTAAAGCTTCAGCGGCTTGCTTAACTTTTTCAGCTTTAATTACCAAGGTAATACGAATTTCCGAGGTGGAGATCATTTCAATGTTAATATTTTGTTTAGCTAACGCGGAAAAAGTTTGAGCGAAAATATTAGGGTTATTTTTAATAGAAGCTCCAACTAGAGAAACTTTGGCGATTGCAGAATCGTAGCCCACGCCTGAATATTGTAAAACTTCTTTTAAAGATTCTAATACTTTTATGGCTCTTTCAACTTCTTTGGTTTGAACAGTGAAACTAATATCAGTAATTTTTTTGGGAGATTGATAACTTTTAGCTGAAGAATTTTGAACCACTAAATCCACTAAAATACCAGCGCGAGCCAAGGGAGTAAAAAGATGCGCGCTTACGCCTGGTTTATCTTCGACTCCATATACTGTGATTTTAGAATGATCGTGATCCGTGGCAATCCCGTACAGTAATGGATCTTCGCTTTGCGCTAAATCTTTTACATATTGGTCTTGATCGAAATTTGGAATGTCCATACTATTTATTATACCATCAGAATTCACAATGGTTCCGTTAATTTTGGAATAACTTGAACGAACATGCATAGTAACTTGGTTACGTCTAGCATATTCCACCGCTCGGGGCGCTACAACTTTAGCGCCTGAAGCGCTCAACTCTAATAATGAGTCAGAACGAATGGCATCAAACTTGCTGGCTTTTGAATCGAGCCGAGGATCTATGGTAAAGATACCGTCAACATCAGTATAAATTTCGCAAATATCCGCCTCTAAAGCCGCTGAAAGAGCTACGGCGCTTAAATCTGAGCCGCCGCGACCAAGAGTTGTTACAGCTTGATCTGGCAAATAAATCCCTTGAAATCCAGCAACGACTGGAATTACATTATGTATCAGAGCTCTCTTAATGGCCTTTGGCTCAATGCGCTCAATATGAGCAAAACCATAACTTTGGTCAGTGATTATCCCAGCTTGAGAACCTGTAAAAGCGTGAGCTACAATTTTTTTAGGAGATGAATGACCTAAAGAGTTAATCGCCATAGCTAAAGTTGCTATTGAAATTAATTCGCCAGTAGATAAAAGCGAGTCCATCTCTCTTTGAGTAGGACGAACCGATATTTTTTGAGAAAGTTCAATTAAATAATCCGTAGTATCCCCCATCGCCGACACAATGACTACGACTTCATACCCTTTTAGCTTCGCGTCAATCACAGTTTGAGCGACCTTCAAAATTCTTTGAGGATTTTCTACGCTCGAACCGCCGAACTTTTGAACGATTAAACTCATTATTTTCAGTTTACTGGGTCAAAGTAAATCATAGTGAAAAATTGATTTTTTGGATCGACCAGGCATAAATCCTCATGAGCAAAAGGGAGTTCTGACGACTAACTGCAAGTAAACTGAAATTATGAAAAAAGTCCGCCTGGGAATCATAGGGGCGACTGGATTAGTAGGCACAATAATTTTAAGAATTTTACAAGAGCAAAATTTCCCTATCCAAGATTTACGTTTGTTCGCTTCAGCCAATTCGACTGATAGAATCATTCATTACGCCAGTTCTCAATTAGAAAAAGACTTACGCGTTGAAGATCTAAATACTCAAAATGCCGATACTGTAAAGAACTTAGATATTGCAATTTTCAGCGCTGGAGCCACAGTATCTAAAAAATGGGCTCCAGTTTTCGCTCAAGCAGGAGTAGTCGTAATTGACAATTCCAGCGCTTGGCGAAGCGATCCGCGTATTCCTCTAGTCGTCAGCGAAGTCAATCCTAAAGACGTTCGTTGGGCGTTGGCCACCGGAGGAAAACATATCATCGCCAACCCAAATTGTACTACTATGGCCATGATGCCGATTCTCGCTACGCTTAATCAACATTATAAACTCAATAGTATAATAGTTTCGACTTACCAAGCTGTTTCAGGAGCTGGCCAAAAAGGAGTCAACGAATTAGCCAGTCAAGCCGAGAGCATGCTCAATGATGGCGTAAATCTTTTACTCAAAGGGACGGCTTTCCCTATGATCAAACCTGACGTTTTCGCCGCCCCTATTGCTTTCAATGTTTTACCTTATGCTGGGAATTTTTTAGAGGACAATTCGGGCGAGACTGATGAAGAACGTAAACTCCGGGACGAATCGCGTAAAATTTTACATCTGGCTAAATTGAAAGTGGCTGGTACTTGCGTACGTGTTCCAGTTTTCACAGGTCATTCGCTCTCAGTCAATGCAGTTTTTCAAAACAACCTTACTCCTCGAGATGTCATAGAGATTTTGACTAAAACCTCAGGAGTTTCGTTGACCAACCGACTCACTTCGCGCTATTTCACTCGCGCTCAAGATATGGACATTGCGACCAGCCCTGCTTCAGCTTTCCCCACCCCTTTATTAGCGGTCGGACATGATCCAGTTTACATAGGCAGAATTCGTCAAGATTTATCGCGCAATGACCAAAAAGGTATAAATTTTTTCGCAGTTTGTGATAATCTACGAAAAGGAGCAGCTCTAAATGCAATCGAGCTGGCTAAAATCGTTATGAAATATTTGAGTTAATTATGGCAAACCGAATCACTTCGCCAGTCAACGGCCACATATACTCGGCTTCTTTAGACCTTATACTGAAGTCTAAAAAAGCTCAAACTTTCGCGCAAGAAAGTTTACTACAATCTTTGGACGATCCCAGTCAAGTGGGCGAATATCTCGGCGCATTCAAATATGAATCTCGTTTAGTCGCGCATTACTTCGAATCCATTGTCCCAGGCTATAAAGATTGGTTATGGGTCGTCGTTTTAGCTCGTCAAAAAAACCGCACTCAAATTCAACTAATTGAAACATTTTTGACTCCTGGCGAGGGAGCCCTTTTACCTAAACCTTGGGTAGATTGGGCTGATCGACTTACCCCAGAAGACGCGAATTCTTACGATAATTTACCTTTCGTCGCCGAAGATCCAAATTTAGTGCCAGGTTTCAAAGAGTCGGATCGAGCCAAATATAGCCCTCAAAATCTTGACCAAGTTCGAGATTTAGTGAGGCTGTATGCTCTTTCGCGAGCTCGAGTACTTTCCCCTTTAGCTAGAGCAACAACTGCTCAACGTTGGTATCAATCAGAACACGGTCCTAAGCCAGCCAACTCGCGCAACTTTGAACAAAAATGCTCAACTTGCGGTTTTTGGGTGCCTTTGCAAAGCGACTTAGGTCAGGCTTTCGGAGTTTGTACAACCAATTGGTCTCGCGACGATGGAAAAGTTGTCTCTATTGACCACGGTTGCGGAGCTCATTCAGAATCTCAAGTCACCTCAATCGTCGACCGCTACGTAGGTCCTGCGTTGAGACTGGACGATATTATCGAGTATTTTTAAATGACCTCAGTTATCACGTCTCAGCTCGAATGCGTTAATGCAATTCTTAACTTGAACTTACCAGCGCCTTTTCACTTCACAGACCTTTTGCATCTCCCCCGATAGAATTTCTGGATCGAGGACCATGATCAATTTATTGAAGCTGATTCAAAAAATGATATTTAATTCGTCAGGATTGAGACCTACCGCTTCAGTCGATTTTCCGGTTCTAACTATTCTGACTGTTTTAACTATCATCAGCGCTTTGGGAACCCTAATCATGCTAATCCAAACCAATTGGCCTTTTATGGGCTTAGGTTTAACTTGCACAGCCATTGGACTAATTCTGCTGATAGTAAAATATA
Organism: Candidatus Servula neotermitis; assembly: GCA_031281695.1. Taxonomy (GTDB): domain Bacteria; phylum Actinomycetota; class Actinomycetes; order Actinomycetales; family Bifidobacteriaceae; genus Servula; species Servula neotermitis. Next base: position 822 of record JAITFB010000036.1, on the reverse strand, counting down.
AGTATTTTAAGTAGCCGGATTTTTACGCGATTTCATCAAACTTGATTTGATTAAACTTAAGGTTGCAAAAACCAGCACTAAAGGAATTAAGGCGAAATCGATGTAGAGTGGATTGTATGCAACTTCGCCGAAAGTGGAATTAACGAATTGATAAGCGAAAGTGGCCATGAAAACTCCAGAGCAGGCGCCGACTTGAAACATGGTTGCGCTCATCATAGGGGCTTGGGGGGCGGATTGCATAGACTGAATTACGATGGGCGAACAGATGACTTGAATGAAAGTGCCCAAAATGAACACGCCGATCAACATCATAATCGGCTGGTGAATAAAAATGGCGGTCACGCTCACGCCCAAAATTATTCCGAGGACTGGGATCCAAATGGCTAATTTTCGATAACGATCGGCCAGCATTCCGCCGATTTGGGAACCAGCTACCAAACCCACTCCTAACACGATCAAAAATATGGCGTACCATTCGCCAGGCATTTCGTTCAATTGAGTCCACCAAATTCGTACATTCCAATAAATTTCGAACCAGCAGGTAAAAACTAAGGCGGCTAAAAGAGTATAGAACCAAATTTTGGGACGAGCCAAGGCCGAAAGCTCATTGGCAATGCTGACTGTTTCGGGCTTAGTGTCCGAACTTGCAGTCAAGACCACCAACACGATAGTCAACAATGTAACTCCTACGATTACTAAATACGGTGGAACGAAATCGCCCAAATCTTCGCCCAACTTGGTCAAAGGCCCGATGCCCAGCAAGTTAGCGATATTGAGACCGATGGTCGGAAAAGCCATAGCTTGACCTTTGCGCTGTTCGCC
>JAITFB010000026.1 GCA_031281695.1 Candidatus Servula neotermitis | reverse complement strand
TTCTAAATTAATCAATCTTCCGCTCTTGTCCTCCACAAATATGTCCATCCCGACGGTTTTTTCATCAACCGATTCCCCAACACTTTGAGAGTCAACATAACGGAGATCATCGTAGTCTTACAATTTTCCTCCCAAAATGCTGAACAACAAAGAGGATAAAAAACGTTGATTTTTCTCAGTTCCGAACAACAACTTGAACACTAAATAATGACTAGAGTAGAAATACTCCCCATTGGCCATAATAATCTGATCCATTTTCTTCAGTTTTTGTTTCATAAGGTATGCCTTTCTGTATTTTCGCGCAGCCCGTGCTGCGATATATTTTCAGATTATACCTCAGTTTAAAGGTCTAAAATAACATTTTTATTTGTGCGTTTCTTTTTAGCGAAATGGGTTTCTCGCGGATATAGCGGGGCTAACGGAAATTTTTACGTAATCAGTTTGATCGAAATGATGAGTTATTCGAGGAGTTAGGGGGTTAGTTGCGTGGGATTACCATCGGTGTGGGAGCCTTTAGCGGGGAGGCAATTAATAGTTAATAGTTGATAGTTAACAATCCTGCATAAAGATTCAGTTCATGAGCTTACGCGTTAGATAAATGATTGAGATTGGGACCATTGATAATAACAACGATTACCTAAAGCGCAAGCACATTTACTGAAACAGATCCGCATAACTGGCAACTAACTACTAGCTACTAGCTACTGCGAGCGAAGCGAGCTAGTCTAGCGAATTAATCTTCTGACGCAGTTCTAAGACTTTAGGTGGAGCTACTGAAAGTTCAGTAAAGCCAGCATTGATGAAAAATTCAGTGAGCTCTAAATCTCCGCCCAGTTCTCCGCAAATTCCGGCCCAAATACCACTTTCATTGGCACTCTTAGCGATGTTTTCCAAAAGTCTCAACAAAGCCGGATGATGAGCGTCATAATACTTTTCAACTTTTTGGGTGCCTTGACGATCTATGGCCAAAGTATATTGAGTCAAATCGTTAGTTCCGACCGAGAAAAAGTCCACCAATTTGGCTAAATCGTCAGCCATAATGGCGGCAGCTGGAGTCTCGATCATAATGCCAACTTCAACGAGCAAATCTTCAGGAACTTTCAACTCTTCTCGAACTTTAGCGCACATTTCCAAAGCTTTATCGACTTCCCAATGGCTAGCCACCATCGGAAACATTATGCCGATTTGGGACTTTTTAGTGAACTTCTTGTGCCTGTCCAAAACATTGGGTTTTTCGCTGGGATTCACGCCTTCGATCACCTGTTCAGCGGCAGTGCGATACAAAGCCCTAAGCTGAGTTTCGAAAATATCAGCCCGATCCAATTGAATCCTGAGAGCTCGATAACCTAAAGCTGGATTAGCTTCGACTTCTAAACCTAAATAACTAACATTTTTATCGGCGCCTATATCCAAGGTCCGGATAATCACTGGTCGCTTTTTGCCGTCTTTAGCCAAAGCCCGAGCCGCCCCTAAATACGCATCATGCTGCTCCTCTTCGCTGGGCGCTGTACTACGTCCCAAATAAACAAACTCGCTTCTAAATAGACCCGAACCTTCAGCATCCATTGCGAAAGCTTTTTCCGCATCGCCCACAGACCCAATGTTGGCATAGACTTTAATCTCTTTGCCTGATTTAGTCACGCTAGGCTTACCGCGATATTGTTCAAGATTCTCTCTTTCAAACCAAATCGCATCGAACTTCTTTTGATAATTATCGACCTGTTCTGATGTAGGTTCAATTATCACTGTACCATCCTTTCCGTCTACGATCGCTTGTAGACCCGTTGGGACCTCTAAAATTGGAGCGCCTGCGTTAATAATCGAAGGAATACCTAAAGTCCTCGCTAAAATCGAAGTATGACCAGTCATCGATCCAGCGCTCATTACGAACGCGGCAATTTTACTTTGATCCATCGATAAAGTCTGACTAGGCGTAATATCTTCGCCAATCACGACAGATTTATCAACCATTTGCGAAAAATCAATAAAAGTGCCTTGAATAGTGTCGATAATTCGGTTGGAAAAATCTCGAACATCAGTCGCTCTAGCCTTGAAATAATCGTTGTCCATATTTTCGAAAACTTTAGCGAAAGTTTCTCCAGTTTGACGAACTGCTTCGACCAAGTTAGTTTGACCAACTGCTAAAGCATCTTTGACTGCATCATCAAAATCCGGATCCAACAACATCAATCTTTGTGCATCAATGATGTCAGCTTCAGCTTGACCTATTTCGGCGAGAGTTTTCTCATACAATTGATCCAACTGCTCTTTCACTTTTTCCTTAGCCTCAGCATAAGTTTCATAAGTGTTTTCATATTGGGCGGTCTTTTCCAATGAGGCAGCTTTCATGACGAATGTCTCGCCAATCACCAAGCCTTCGGAAGCAACTTGTCCAGTGAATTCTTTCATTTTTTCTCCTTGAGATATTCCTCGATGGTTCGAGGATTATGATCAACGCCGGCCTCCCGACGTTGTTTTAATGTAATCATTGAGGGAGCTTTAGTCATAGGATCGTAACCTCCGCCACCCTTAGGGAACGCAATTGCGTCACGAATCGATTCTTTTTGAGCCATCAGAGCCACAATTCTATCCCAGCCCAAAGCAATACCACCATGCGGAGGCGCGCCAAACTCAAAGGCTTTCAAGAGGAACCCAAATTTATCCATCACTTCTGTCTCATCCAACCCCATCACTTTGAACACTCGTTTTTGAACATCTATATCATTAATTCTAATCGATCCACCGCCGATTTCGTTACCATTTAGAATGATGTCATAACTATCACTGATAGCCCGGGAAGGATCTTGCTCAAAATTATCGCGGCATTCGGAAGTCGGAGAGGTGAATGCATGATGCGGAGCAGTCCATTCGCTGGTTCCTACAGCCACATCATCGTCATTGGGATCAGCGTCCACTCGTTTAAACAAAGGAAAATCCACTACCCATACGAATTTGAAATCATCGTCTTTTAATAAACCAGCACGTTTAGCGATTTCCACTCTAGCCATCCCTAACAACTTTTGAGCGCGTTCCCGATCTGGCCCAGCACTGAAGAACAAAGCGTCTCCAGGTTCTGCTCCAGTAGCCTTAGCTAAACCAGCGCGTTCAATTTCCGACAAATTTTTAGCAACAGGCCCTAACAACTCCCCTTTCGTTTCCGAATCTGCCGAAACCACAACGTAGGCTAAGCCTGGATAACCGCGTTCTTTGGCCCAATCCTGCCAAGCATCAAATTGCCTGCGAGGCGTCGAGGCTCCGCCTTTAAATAAGACAGCTCCTACATAATTATTCTGAAAGATTTTAAAAGGCGTGTTTTTGAAATAGTCAGTCAATTCAATCAACTCAGTATCCACCCGCAAATCCGGTTTGTCAGACCCGTACCGATCCATGGCCTCATAATAACTAATTCGCAAAAACGGAGCGACGATATCTTTACCGATTAATTTCAATAAAGAAACCATGATTGATTCGGTGATTTTAATAATGTCATCGCGTTCGATAAAAGAAGCCTCAATGTCTAATTGAGTAAACTCAGGTTGACGATCCGCTCGAAAATCCTCGTCCCGATAACAACGAGCAAGCTGATAATACTTTTCCAAACCGCCCACCATTAAAAGTTGTTTATAAAGTTGAGGACTTTGAGCCAAAGCATACCAAGACGATGGCCGTAAGCGAGCTGGAATAATAAAGTCCCGTGCTCCTTCGGGAGTTGAACGAATCATAGTCGGAGTTTCAATTTCGCAAAACCCTAATTCATCTAAAACATAGCGAGCGACTGCGTTAACTTTCGCCCGTAAGCGAATAGTAGATTGCAAAGTCGGCCGCCGTAAATCTAAGTAACGATATTTCAAGCGCACATCGTCGCTAATCGGATCAGTGTCTTTTAGAGCGCTGGAAACTTGAAATGGTACTGGTTTAGATTTGGCCAGCACCTTGACCGATTTAGCCACCACATCGATATCGCCCGAAGTTAGATTTTCATTCTCATTGCCTTCGGGACGCGCGCGTACTAATCCCTCAACTTGAATCACAAATTCGTGCCGTAAAGGTTTGGCAATCGCCTCATCATTGATTACCACCTGCGCGATACCTGAAGCATCTCTAAGGTCAATAAAGCTCACTCCTCCATGATCTCGCGCCCGATCAATCCAGCCTGCTAGAATAACTGTTTCGCCAATATTTTGTTTGTTTAATTGTCCACATTCATGAGTCCGATACATTAGATCAGTTTAGCTCAGAGCAGGCTGAATATCAGCAGCATTGCCGGAGCAGTCAAGATTACCGAATCGATTCTATCTAAAAAACCACCATGCCCCCAAAGTAAATCCGAAAAATCTTTCAGGCCCAACCGACGCTTAATAAACGATTCAAAAAGATCGCCTAAAGTTCCAAATGTAAACGCTATCAAGGCTAAAAGTAAAGGTTTCCACCAATTCATCTGCGCTGGAAGCAAAATACCAATGAAAATAAATGACGCTAACGCCACTAATAACGCGCCTCCCAAGGTTCCCTCAACAGTTTTATTAGGACTAACAGCTGGAATCAACTTATTTCGGCCAATTGCTTTTCCAACGCCGTAAGCGCCGATATCCGCCACTAATGGCAAAGAAATCGCAATCAAAGCCTTCCAATTCCCAGCATCAGTTCGGATAATCAACGCCAAAGTTGAAGCCAAAGCGCTAATATAAAACAAAGCGAAAGCTCCTAAAACATAATTGACCCCGGCTTTTTTGGTTTCGGCTGGTGGCTCAAATTTGAAAACATAAATCATCCAAACCCCAGTAAAAAGCAGGCCAATTCCATAACCAATCAACATCCCCCACCAATCAAATAAGTATCCCCCGACGACCATTGCTGCTGTAGCAATTTCGATGGAGATCAAGGGAGTTTCGTGTCCTTGAGATTTAAAGGCTTGCCAAAATTCAAACTGAGCGATTACTAAAACCAAAATTAGCATTACCAAAAAGGGCCAATCGCTAAAATATAAGGAAGTGACTAAAACTAAATAAAGACCGATCCCGGTAATGAAGCGCCAGCCGAGCTTGCTGATTTTCATAAGTCAGATTAAACTTCGCGCAATTCAGCTTCCTTAGCTAAAAACGCTTTGTCTATTTGTTCAATATGTTCATGAGTAACAGAATCCAAATCTTTAAAGATCGAATGTTGATCAGTTTCGGAGAACTTTTTCGAATTGGTTTTTTCAGTCACGTCTTGTCGAACTTTTTGACGCACACCGCGAACTTCGATTCGAAACTCCTCAGCTTTTTGTTTAGCTAGCTTAACGAAATCGTGTCGACGCTCTTGAGTCAAAGAAGGTAGAGTCACTCGAATAGTTTGACCTTCCGAAGAAGTATTCGCGCCCAAATCAGCTTGGGAAATAGCTTTTTCCACCGCTGTCACATTATTCTTATCGTACACCGCAACCGAAAGCGATCGCGAATCCAAAACGTTCACATTGGCTAATTGTTGTAAAGGTACTCTCGACCCAAAATAATCTACTTGAACTCGACTCAACAAACCAGGATTGGCCCGTCCCGCGCTAATTCCGGAAAAACCGTCTTTAGCTCGTTCGACCACCTTGGCCATATCAGCCTTAGCATTTTTTACCACATCATGCATTTCTTTGCACTCCTTTCTCTCACTGCGTTCGCAGTTGTTAACGATTGCGATTAGTAATCAACCGTGCATCATCTCTATCAAAGAGTCCGCGCACTTACGCCAAGGCTTCGCGCACCTGGTCGTTGACTTCTAGTCGCTAGTTAAATACTACCATAATAGCTAAGTCTCACTTACTAACATTCATGCTCTCAGTCACTAAGGTCCCAATCGGTTCGCCCAAGAGGGCCAAAGCCACATTACTGTTGATATCCAAACCAAAAACTCGAATATCCATATGGTTTTCCCGCGCTAAAGACAACGCGGCGCCATCCATAACTTTCAAGTCTTTAGTGATAGCTTCCTCTAGGCTAAGAATGTCGTATTTTTTAGCTTGGGGATTTTTGCGCGGATCGTCGTCATATACTCCGTCTACTCCATTTTTCCCCATCAATACGATTTCGCAATGAGTCTCCAATGCTCTTTGAATCGAAACAGTGTCAGTGGAAAAATATGGCAAACCAGCTCCAGCTCCAAAAATCACTACTTTGTTATGTTTCATATGGGCGATAGCTTTTAATGGAATATAAGGTTCGGCAATTTGCCCCATAGCTATAGCAGTCTGAACTCGGGTATCGATTCCGACTTGCTCTAAAAAATCTTGCAAAGCCAAGCAATTCATAACAGTTCCGAGCATACCGATGTAATCCCCGCGGCTGCGATCCAATCCAGCCTCTTCCATTTCTTTGCCTCGAAAGAAATTTCCACCGCCGACGACCACACAAACTTGAACGCCCTCAGCTTTAGCAGTTTTGATCTGAGCCGCGACCGATTGTAAAATCTCAGTATCAATCCCAAGTTCTCCGCCGCCAAAAGCTTCGCCGGAGATTTTCAATAGGACCCGTCGAACCGGGTTGCCTTCATTATCAAATGCGCGAGTTTTCACTTCTAATATTTTAGCAAAGTTTTTACTGTATCTATATCCGAAAACGGAACTGCGACGCCTTTAAAATCATGAGTAGTTTCGACTCCTTTACCCAAAACTAAGACTAGATCTTGAGACTCAGCAATTTCCAACGCCTTTTGAATAGCCAAATATCGGTCCAAAACAATCTGATAGTTGGAGGTTGTGACCAAGCTGGTCAAATCTTTCAGCACATTATCATAATCCTCCCAATGCGGATCTTCCGTCGTAAAAAATACTTGAGTGGATTTTTCAGCCAGCAGTCGCCCAACTTCAGGACGCTTGGAACTGTCCCTTGAACCAGCTTGACCGCTCACGGAATAAATGTGCTCAAATTCTCCCAACGCTGGCAAAGCTTCAAACAATTTAGTGATGCCGTTAGGAGTGTGAGCGTAGTCCACAATTATAGTAGGAGAATTTTCGGTCTTAAAAATTTCCAGGCGACCGGGAATATGTAGATGGGATAAATCCTTGGTGAATGCATCTGCAACTGTGGCTGACTCAGAGCAAAACTCCCCCTTAATTAAAGAGGCTGGGAGGCTGGGAGGCTCCTCTTCAAGTTTACCTAGCACAGTTGTCAAAAAACGCGCTTTTAAGGCATAAACACTTAAAAAAGCACAGATTAAATTTTCTACATTATATTTCCCCAGCAAAGGTGAGTCCACAGCGTAAGTCCGGCCTCCGAATTTGAAACGGATTAGAGTATGTCCATTGGCAAATTCATAATTCATAATGCATAATGTATATTTTTGGTCCATCAGATTACAGGTGCTGTTGGATAACTCGTCGTATTCAATATCTAATGCATAATTTTGGTCCGCTTCAGTGCTGGAACTAACGCTAGGATCAATAACAAAAGAGTTGGTTTCAGCTGTGATGATGGTGGTGGCAGCGGCAGTGGTGGTGGAAGAAGTGGTGGAAGAAGAAGAAGAAGTGGTGGTGGTGGTGAGAACAGGAGCGGTGGTAGTAGTGCTGGAAGCAAAACCATAAGTGAATTGTTGCACATCGGGGCGCCGTTGTTGTAATTGTTGAGATACTTCGAAATAGTGTTGGTCGTCAGCGTTCAGGACTGCTGCGCCCTGCGGTTCAATTTGATCGACTAAGATGGCAATTTTGGCAGCTAAATAATTTTCCCAAGTTTTGTGAGTGTTAAGATGTTCTGAAGTGATGTTAGTCAGACCGACCACTGAAAAAGTCAGATCATTCAAACGTCCCGCCACTTTACCTTCTGAGCTCAACTCCAACACAGCGCTAGTTGCACCGTGCTGGACGAATTGATCCAAAATGCGATAAAGGCTTTTAGGGACCGGGGTGGTATTAGCGATATCTTCAACGTAACCAGCCATTTTCACGCCGTTAGTTCCGATGTAGCCGCATTCACTATCGCCCAATAAATACTGCACAATCGAAGCGGTAGTAGTTTTGCCGTCGGTGCCGGTAATTCCAATCAGCTGTAATTTACGCTCAGGATGCTGGTAAAAACTTTGCCATTCTAAACTGTCGTCTTGGCGAGATTTAGTTTTTATGGAGCCAGCGTCAGAGTGATGCATCGAATGAATCCTCCACCTTTTCTAAGCTCAGGCGCGGATACGCCAATCGTTTCAAAGCAGTGAGCCTGCAATTGCTGAGTGAGATTGGGGCATTGATTGCTCAATATCACTTCATTTCCATTAGACAACAAATTCAGAGCGTAACCATAAACTGCTTCATCGTATTCCACCAGCAGCTTGGTGATTCCTGGTAAACTTTCAATTTTGGCTTGAGATTCCGGAGTAAAAGCGGCTGGACAATACGCCAAAACATTTTCGCTAAGAATCGCAATCGCCAAATCGATGTCGTAGAACAAAGAATCCGGCCAGCCAGTTATTGCGTTGATTACTGGTTTCGCGGCGCTTGAGTCAGCGGTACCAGTGTCGGTGGGGATAACGGTTGTAGCAGTAGTTGGTGCAGCAGTGGTGATAGTAACAGGATCAGCAGTGGCTGGTGTAATGGTGGCGGCTGAAATAGTAGTGCCAGGAATGGGATCCAACAGCGGCACACATTGGAGTTGCACTAAATCATAGCCTAAAGTTTGAGCAGCAAACTGTTGAGCTTCAGGATCTGAGCGAAATTTTTGACCAGACAACAAATAATCACCAATCGCCAAAGCATCCCCTTGTCCGGAAAACCGATAATCGGCTGGGACCCGATGCACCCGAATACCCAAGTCCGACAAAATTGATTCAGCGTAAGCCTCTTCGGATTTACGAACATTGGGCAACCGACTCAAAACCGCTTGATTGCCTCGAACTAAAGCCCAATTCGCAGTATAAACTCCGTCTTGGGAAGTCTTAGGACTAGGATACTGCCGAACCTTGATACCGATCTCGCGCACAGTATTAATAATGCGCCGATGTTCCTGAACTGCCGCAGCTAAGTCCAACCCGCTATCGCCATAATAAGGATTGATTGGGTCTGCAATAGAGAAATTTTCTGCGTCAGTTACAAGGACTTGCGAGTTGATCACCTGAACAGTTTAGCTCGCTCATTCATAGTTATCAATCATTACCGACTAAACATTTGCGAATGCGCTCCGACCCATTTACGTCAATAGTGTCACGCAGCTGGTCATTAAACATTAGTTAATACTTTTTCTCAGCGCAACGAATCAATGTAAAAAATTACCTTAGCAAATTGAAAAATCGGTAATCTGAACGAAATATCAGTGCAAATTACTCAGATTGCAATGATTCTGTGTAAAGGGACTGATATCTGTTCAAAGTGAAAACCATTCTCTTTGAACCCTAATTAAATAGGAGGAAAAAATGGCTGACAAGGGTCAAACCACTTGGCAACGGTATGTTTATCCGGGGCTGATATTTCAATCCGTCATCATCGGTGGCGGATATGGAACTGGAAAGGAATTAGCTGAATACTTTTTCGGTTTCGGTCCCGTTTGGGGACTGCTCGCTATGTGCATTTCGACATTTGGGATCTGGGCAATCGTTTGCTCAGTCACCTTTGAGTTCTGTCGTATTTTCAGAACTTGGGATTATAAATCCATGATGCAAAAATTATTGGGTCGAGGATGGGTATATTTCGAAATTTGCTATTTAATTCTTTTAACGATTGTATTGGCGGTCGTCGTGGCCAGCGCAGCTTCAAACGCGACTGAAGTCTTTGGGTTGCCGGGATGGGTCGGGATCGTCATTTTGAGCGCTGGAATTCTTTTCCTCGCCCTTATTCCAACAGAAAAAATGGAACGGCATTTCGCGCTTTGGAGCTACGTTTTGTACGCAGTCTATGCACTCTTCTTGATTTTAACTTTTGTCAACTTGAGTTCGGAAATTTGGGGTAACTTTACTAACGCTGACCTCGTTTCAGTTCGTCCTGATGAAAGCTGGTTCGTTAGCGGTGCCCAATACGCTTTTTATAATTTGGGCATTATCCCAGCCATTATCTTTTCAACTCGACACCAAAAGTCTCGGAAAGAGGCGGTCGGCTCAGGCTTGATTGCTTCGTTTATTGGTATTTTGCCAGGGCTCTTTTTATACATCGGCATGGTCAGCAATTACAGCGAAATTTTAGCCGATCCTGATACTTTGCCGGTCAACTTAGTTTTTGAAAAATTAGGTATGCAATGGATGCAAATTGCCTTCGTGCTCACATTGGTAGGGACTTTGATGGAGACGGGATCCGCCTTTATTAAAGCCGTGACTGATCGAGTCCAAACTGCTTTCTTAGTCAATAAATGGGAATTCCCAATTTGGCTAAAACCTGCGCTTGCAGTAGGGTTAATGGGCTTAGGAGTATTCATTTCCCAATTCGGATTGACCGGCTTGATTGCTCAAGGCTACGGCACGATTTCTTGGGGCTTTCTCTTGGTCTATGTACTCCCTATGGCAGTATTTGGAACTTACGACATCATTAAACAAAAAGTTCCAATCAAACTCGACAAATCTGAAACAATTTACGCCGAAGCCCTTGATTCCGTCGAAGGCTTTGATAGTTCGGATTTGGTAAAATAAAGTTATTAGTAGTTAGTAGCTAGTAGTTAGTAATTTGTCATGAAATCTTGCTGCATGTGCAAAAGCACAGTCACTGAGATGAACCAAACTGATAACTGACTACTGACTACTGATTACTGTGAGCGCAAAGCGCGAGCGAAAGGATAATTATGAGCGAAATGGATCAGGTCTTAAAAGACCAAAAAAAATATATGGCCAGATCGGGCGAGGTCTCTTATGTGAAAAAAGGCTTCGCTCGCGGTCAAGGCGCGGAATTAATTGATTATGATGGTAAGCGTTATATTGATATGCTTTCCAGCGCCAGTTCGGCCAATCTAGGACACGGCAATGCTGAGATAGCTGAAGCAGTTTACGAACAGATGTCTAACATCTCTCAATATACTTACGCCTATTTCCCGATGCGAGAGCCCATCGATTTGGCTAAACGGCTCAGTCAGATGGTTCAAACTGAAACTGCTGGATTGATTGGCGATACCGGCGAAAATTTCAAAGTAGCCTATTCTGCCACGGCTTCGGCTTCAATTGATGGGGCCATAAAATTTGCGCGAGGGTTTACTGGACGACCTTATTTGCTGTCGCACATTGACAATTATCATGGTTCCACCTATGGCGCGATTAGCTTGTCAGCGGTTTCGTTAAATATGCGTCGGAAAATTGGACCATTATTGCCTGGGGTATTCCATTTCGATTTCCCTAACTTGTATCGCAAACCTACTGGACTAACCGACAGTGAGTATGTTGAGCAGTGCTTAGCTCAGATCACTAAAGCTTTCAATTCATTTTTACCCCCAGAAGAAGTGGCGGCTTTTTTCATTGAACCAATTCAAGGAGATTCGGGGATTGTAGTTCCACCAGTCGAATACTTGACTGGACTATACAAATTGTTGAAAGAATATGGCATATTGTTGGTGTCTGACGAAACTCAGCAAGCTCTAGGTCGAACCGGAAAATTATTCGCTTTGTCGCATTTTGGCATTCAAGCTGACCTTTACGTGATGGGTAAATCATTAGGCGCTGGATTGCCGATGGGAGCGGTAGTTGGTAAAGCCAGCGCGATGGATTCATTATCAGCTCCAGCTCATTTGTTTACTTTAGGTGGAACTTCCAGCGTAGCTGCTGGAGCGCTCAAGGCCTTAGATATTTACCAGCGCGAACAAATTTTCCAGCAATCCACTGAAAAAGGCGAATATATGCTGGGTAAATTACGCGAACTCCAAGAACAACATCCAACTATTGGCGATGTGCGTGGAATTGGTTTATCGATTGGCGTGGAATTGGTAAAAGATCGAACGACTAAAGAGAAAAATTATGAAGCGGCTGCCAAAATCTCTTGGTACACTATGCAAAAAGGTTTGCTGTTCACTTTCGTCGGCCAAAGCGTGATGCGCGTCCAACCGCCGCTGGTAATTACTTATGAACAAATTGACAAAGCG
>JAITFB010000015.1 GCA_031281695.1 Candidatus Servula neotermitis | reverse complement strand
CGAAAAATTCGGTTTAGATTAATATTTTAAATTGTTCGTAAGTCGGTTTTTCGCGGATATAGCAGGGCTAACGGATTTTTCTGATCGATTAGTTAATTTGAAATGATGAGTTATTCGAGGAATTAAGAGTTGTTCGAGGGGCGAAGGAATTAGGAATAGGCAATTAACAGTGAATAATCGAGGAGAATGATGATGGTAGGGGCGGATCGATGTATCCGCCCAATGTTTTCATAGGTGAAATTGTTCATTGCACGCCTCCTAATTGGATCACCGCAAGGGCGATCACTACGACGTTGGATTGGGTTGGGTTAGGTGAGTTGGTCGGGGGTTAGGCCAGTGATCCGCTGAATCGTCCCAGCCAGATTAGGAGAGCTGCAGTTTCAGTTCCATCAAATATTGCTGAAGGATTTGCAAGAAAATACATTAAGGAAATTATACGGTTTTTAGCAATTGCGAGAGGTTTCGTGGCAGAGGCCGAAACTCAATTACTCTTGGCATATCGACTAGGGTACATTTCTGACAAGAAGATTGTTGATAAATTTCTCGAAGTTTTAGACGAAATTAGTAGAATGATTTATTCGTTCTCAAAAAAAAGTCAAACATATCTCTCATCTGCCATCTGATATCTGTCATCTGTATGTGTAAATTTTTTGGTTAGCGTATTTTGTCTGATATAAAATTATAGTATTGAGTGCATTTTTGTAGTCGCACTCAAGAAAGGAATATAAATGAAAAAATTCATTTCGATTGCTAGCAGTGCCTTGGTCGCGTTGGCTCTGGTAGGATGTTCAGGGGGGGGGGGATAACCCTTCGTCTGTAGAATCTGGTTCTAACGAACCAGCTCCAGAGGCCGGAGAGTTGGTCTTCATTTCCATGCCCACTGAAGCTGAAGAGCGCTGGAACAAAGACGGTACAGTATTGCGCGATGCGATTATTGCGGCCGGATATGAGGCCGAATTGACTTTCGCTCAAGATAAAATCGAGCAGCAAAATGCCGACATTGAGAATGCCATCGTCAAAGGTGCCAAGATTATTGTAATCGGCGCTAAGGACGGTTCGGCGGTTGGTCCAGCTGTAGAAAAAGCTCGCGAAGCTGGAATCAAAGTTATCGCTTACGATCGTTTGATTATGGACACTGATGCTGTCGATTATTATGTCACTTTCCAATTGGAAAAAGTCGGCGAGTTGGAAGCCAATTACGTAATTGAGAAACTCGGTTTGGATAAAGGCGAAAAAGGTCCATTCAATATCGAAGTTTTCACTGGCTCTTCCGATGACAACAATGCCAAGTTCTTTTTCAAAGGCGCTTGGGAATTATTACAACCCTATTTTGCTTCAGGAGTCTTAGTATCTCCATCGGGCAAAGTGACCGCTGATTTCACAGTTGACAACTGGCAAGACATTTCTATCGATTCTTGGAAAATGGAAAACGCTCAGAGGGAAATGGAGAGTCGCTTAGCCAAATATAATGGTGGCGAAACTCCTTTGCACGCTGTGCTATCTCCCTATGATGGAATTAGCCAGGGCGTGATTAACGCTATCGAAACTTCAGGAATGCCTTGGAAAGCCGGAACTGAAAACTGGCCTTGGATTACTGGTCAAGACGCGACCAACTATGCCTTGTATAACATCAATATGGGGACTCAAGGCGAGACCGTTTGGAAAGACACTCGGGTATTGGCTACTAAAGTTGCAGAGATTTGCGTTCAAATTCTGAAGGGCGAAACCGTTGCGACTGATGCCACTATGAATAATAACAATATTGAAGTTCCTTCAGTTTTGTTGGATTCGGTTTCAGTAACCAAGAACGGTGCCTCTGATGCTAAGGACACTCAATCGGTCCAAGATGTGGTTGACTCAGGTTATACCACCGAAGACCAAGTCAAACCCTACGAGTAGAAAGACTAGCAGTTTTAGGTATTGACTGGTTGTTAATAATTAACAATCTCTGGTAATTCAGGTTATGGAGCTCTCGCATCGGGTGATCGAACACTTTTTTGCGTGAGCTCCAACACTTGAAAAATCAAACACTATTAATTATTAATTGTTAACTGTTAATTAAAAAGAGGTATGATGACAGACAACATCCTGTTCGAAATGCAGAATATTCGCAAGACTTTTGGTTCGGTGGTGGCTTTAGACCAAGTGAATATTCAAGTGAGGCGCGGTAATGTCCACGCAATTTGCGGGGAGAACGGCGCTGGAAAATCCACATTGATGAATGTTTTATCTGGCGTTTATCCTTATGGCAGTTACGGTGGTAAAATTATTTTCGAAGGCCGGGAAAAAAGCTTCCATTCTTTACGCGATTCAGAAAAAGAAGGCATTGTGATTATTCATCAAGAACTAGCTTTGTCGCCTTATTTGTCAATTGCTGAAAACATTTTTTTGGGCAATGAACGTCGGACTAAGTTCGGCATCGATTGGAACCAGACCCGTAAAGATGCTCTAGCCATTATGGATAAAATAGGGCTGGACGAAGATCCCGAGGCTAAAATTTTCCAAATCGGCGTAGGTAAACAACAGTTGGTGGAAATCGCTAAAGCTATGACTAAAAATGTCAAGCTATTGATTTTGGATGAGCCCACTTCAGCTTTGAACGATTCGGAATCGCAACACCTTTTAGGGCTGGTGGATAACTTGCGTAAAGAACACGACGTGACCAGCGTTTTTATTACGCACAAATTAAATGAGGTGGGTTATATCGCCGATGAGGTGACAGTTTTACGCGATGGCCAAACTGTAGGAGAAATCGCCATCAAGCGTCCGGAACAGCCTTTGAACGAGGATAAGCTGATTGCCATGATGGTGGGGAGGCCTTTAGAAAACCGTTACCCTAAACACACTTCGCATCCTGGCGAGACTCTATTTGAAGTAAGCGATTGGCAGGTTTATCATCCAGTCGATGCTAATCGAAAAGTGGTGAGCGATGTTTCCCTCAATGTTAAAGCTGGCGAAATTGTGGGATTAGCTGGGCTAATGGGGGCTGGTCGAACTGAATTAACTATGAGCGTGTTCGGTAAAAGTTACGGCTCGAAAATTAGCGGAACTATTAAAATCAATGGCAAACCCGTCAACTTGAACAGCGTTGATAAAGCTATCCAAGCTGGAATTGGTTACGTTTCGGAAGACCGCAAAACTTACGGTTTGAATTTGTTACAAAATATTCGCGAAAACACTTCTATAGCAGCTTTGAAAAAACTGGTTAAATTTTGGGCGATTGACTCAAGCCGAGAACAAAGGGAAGCTAACCGCTTAAAAGACGAGTTGAAAACCAAAACTCCAACTATTGAGGCAGGTATTACTACATTGTCTGGTGGAAATCAACAAAAAGTGGTATTCTCCAAATGGCTGTTCACTGAGCCCAATATTTTGATTTTGGACGAGCCTACCCGCGGAATCGATGTAGGCGCCAAATACGACATTTACGAAATTATCAACCGTCTGGCGGACGAAGGTCGAGCCATTTTGGTCATATCGTCGGAATTGCCTGAACTTTTGGGGATTTGCGATCGAATCTATACCATTTCTTTCGG
>JAITFB010000006.1 GCA_031281695.1 Candidatus Servula neotermitis | reverse complement strand
AGAGAGAGAGAGAGAGAGAGAGAGAGAGAGAGAGAGCAGTTCTAAGTTTATTAGAGGATGAGGACGGGAACGAACCGATACTCAATTTGTTGACCAATTTTGTCATATACAATAAGTTTATAGTGCAATTTAAGAATAAACAAAAAAATCAAACTCTTAGGGGTTGCTAAAATGTTCAGCAAAAACAAGCGGAGAGTACCCTAGCACCAGCAAGCGAGGGTGGAGCGAGAAATTACAGGGGTAGTAACGCAAAACTTTTTGTTACATTACTAACAGTGACAGAGGGGGACAGAGCTGAAACTAGGAAGTCGCAGCAAAAATAGCGTTAGGTGGTGGAAAATAATTAAAAGGAATTCTTTTCTAAATCGTCCCAGGCGTTGCGGCCGACGCGAGCGGAAGGCGGAGACAATAAATTATGAATTGCTTGACGCAAAGGAGGAAAATCTTTTACTTTGAATTGCGGCCCCAACTCAATTTTTGTCGAAACTACAACCGATTCTGGAGCTGGGCCGGACTCTGTTAAATTCAACACCAATGGATGATCACCGGGATAGTTTCGAATCAAATTTTTTAGATCTTCTAATAATTCAGAACCGCACATTGATTTTGGGAAATTGACCGTGATCGGCTGAAGATTTTCCGCTTGATTTTCGTCCGAAAAAAGCACAGTGTATTTATTACGAATACTCCCCCTGCTCAAGGGTTGAATTTGATTAACAATTAACGAGCCCGCCCGTCGATCGTCGCCCGAATCAAACCTCCCACTAATTTTCACCACCTCGCCATCAAAAAGCTGTTCATTATAACTGCTATACTTTCGACCTAGCAAGGCACCCTGAACTGAACCTGTCAGATCTTCAAACATAAATTGAGCGTAAGCTCGTCCCTTTTTCGAAGTTTTTCGCTCCACCTTAGTGACTAAGCCTGCGATAATAACATCAGACTCGTCACGACGCCACCCTTTACCATATTCTGCGTCAGGATCATCAGTTGCAAATTCGGTATTCGCCGAATCCAAAAGTTCTGCGATCGTGGTCGATGAGTTTTGAGTCAAAACATCTTGCATTTTGGATAAAGGGTGATCCGATAGATATAGCCCCAACATTTCTTGCTCAAATTGCAAACGCAAGTCTTGGGACCAATCTGGCGTATCCGTAGGACTCGAATTAACACTCTGAGTATAATCGATCCCGGAAACTGTAAATAAATCCAACTGTCCCTCGTTTTCGGACTTATGTTTTCCAGCCAACGCTGCATCGACTTTGTCCCCTATTGAAGTATAAAGTGCTTTACGATTAGGATGCAAAGAGTCGAAAGCGCCAGCTTTGATTAAACTCTCCATCGCTCGCTTATTCAAAACTTGCGAAGGCACTCTTTGAACAAAATCATCGAAGCTTTTGAAAAAACCTCGGGAATCCCGCTCTTTAATAATCAAACCCACCAATTTCGCGCCAACATTACGAATTCCCGACATCCCGAAAATAACTTCTTGACCGTCTGAAGCGTAATAAGTCCCTGAACGATTGACATCCGGCTGAGTAATGCGGATCCCCATAGTCCGAGCTTCAGCTAAATACACCGCAGTCTTATTTTTATTGTCCAATTCGGTATTCAAAAGTGCCGCGAAAAATTCTTGAGGGTAATTAGCTTTTAAATATGCTGCTCGATACGAAATTAGACCGTAACCAGCTGAATGAGCTTTATTAAAAGCATATTCCGCA
Organism: Candidatus Servula neotermitis; assembly: GCA_031281695.1. Lineage (GTDB taxonomy): Bacteria > Actinomycetota > Actinomycetes > Actinomycetales > Bifidobacteriaceae > Servula > Servula neotermitis. Next base: position 7,730 of record JAITFB010000006.1, on the reverse strand, counting down.
AACGATTGCAAAAGCTTCCAAAGCGTATTGAACGCAGCTTCAGAGTAGCCATTTTTGACCATGCCTTCTTTCATTTTGCGTTTTTGGATTGGCAATTGTTTCACTTTCTTTTTGCCCATAACTGATCGCAAATTATCAGCATCTGACAAGCTATACCCTGCCAATCTTTGAGCAATTTGCATAACTTGCTCCTGGTAAACGATCAGCCCGTAAGTTTCTTCTAAAATATCATCAATTTTATCATTCAATTCAGGATGAATAGGCGTTATTTCTTGCTGACCGATTTTCCGGTAAGCATAGTTCTTATGGCTCTGCGAACCGATTGGGCCTGGACGATTAAGTGCGTTTAAAGCAATCAAGTCATTCAAAGAGTCCGGTTGCATCAATTTCAGTAAGTCGCGAATATAACCGCTTTCAATTTGGAAACACCCAATAGTTTGACCTTTTTTGAGTAACTCAAAAGTCTTAGAGTCAGCCAAATCAATTTTAGTAATGTCAAAATTGGGGTCGTTATTCTTACGAATCATTTCCGTAGCTTCATGGAACAAATCCAATGTAATCAATCCCAAAAAGTCAATTTTTACCAAACCGAGTTTTCCGCAATCGCGATAATCAAACTGAGTGAATACTTTCCCGTCAACATCACGCATAGTGGGAGCCACTTCTTGAACTGGCACATTGGAAGCAATCACTGCCGAGGCATGTAAAGATGTTCCGCGCGTCAAACCCTCAAGGCGCACAGCCAAATCATAAGTACTTTGATAATTAGGATCGGATTTCAAAAGTTTGCGGAATGCTTCACCTTCTTTATAGCGCGGATGTTTTTTGTCGTATAGTTCATGAAACTCCACAGTCACTCCGCGCTCAGAATCCGGATAAGCTTTGGACATTATATCGCCGACATTATATTCAAACCCTAAAACTCGAGCCGCATCCCGCAAGGCAGCTTTAGCTTTAATAGTAGAAAAGGTTACAACTTGTTTGATGTAAGCTTCGCCATATTTTTCTCGCACATAATCAATAACTAGGTCTCGTTTAGTCTGCTCGAAATCTATATCAATATCCGGTAACTCCGACCGATCAGGGGTCAAAAAACGTTCAAAAATCAACCCATATTGCAAAGGATCCAACTCAGTAATCCCTAAAGCGTAAGAAACTAATGAGCCAGCAGCCGAACCGCGAGCCGGCCCGACATAAATGTTATTGGCATGCGCCCAAGACACAAAGTCCGAAATCACCAAAAAATATGAGGCAAACCCTTTAGGTAAAATCACTCCTAATTCATAATCCGCCTGTTTTTGCACATTCTCAGGAATCGGAGAGCCGTAGATTTTTTCCAACCCCACTTGAACTAATGATTGTAAATACGAATCTTGCGAATAACCTTCCGGAACATTAATCTTCGGCATATAGTCTTGATTTTCAAGAAACTCTATCTCACATTTTTCCGCTAACTCTACCGTATTGGTCAACGCCTGCGGTAGGTCTTTGAAGAGCGCCGCCATTTCCTCAGTAGATTTCACATAATAGCCAGTTCCGGAAAAAGCGAAGCGTTTACCACCTTGATCAATGGTTGGTTCCGATAATTTTGAATTGGAATTAATGCACAATAAAGCTTCTTGAGTGTAAGCGTCTTCTTGATTCACATAATGTAAATCATTGGTCGCGATCAACGGTGCGCCAATCTTTTTGGAAATTTCTAGCAGACTCTGAGTCACCCGTTTTTCGATCTCCAATCCATGATCCATTAATTCCACATAAAAATTATCTTTGCCAAATATTTCTTGCAGTTCACCAGCTGCTCGCAAAGCTTCATCAAATTGACCTAAGCGCAATCTGACTTGCACCTCTCCGGAAGGGCATCCAGTCGAAGCAATCAATCCTTCATGCAAGGTCGTCAAGAGTTCCCGATCGGCTCGAGGATATTTTGAAATCAACCCTTCTTCATAAGAACGCGAAGACAATTCAAACAGATTTTTCAATCCAGTTTGATTTTTTGCCCAAATAGTCATATGGGTATAACTGCCGCGATTAGACACATCATCCTCAGCTTGGTCGGGTCGACCCCAAGTAACTGTAGTTTTATCATAACGCGAAGTACCAGGAGTAACATAAGCTTCTAATCCAATAATAGGTTTCACAAAATTAGCGGGTCGTGATTGCCGATTGGTAATTTGCGATGAACTTGCTTTATCACCAGCCGTTCCAACCTGAGCGGTTCCTTTAGGAGAATCTGAATCTGAACCAGGATGATTTTTACAATATTCAAATAATTTGTATGCTCCGTGTAAATTTCCATGATCCGTAATCGCCACGGCTCTTTGACCAAAACTACGGACTTTTTCTACTAAATCCGGAATCCTAGAGGCGCCATCTAATAACGAATATTCACTGTGGCAATGCAAGTGCACGAAATCCATGGGCATAATATTAGCTTAACCTGTAAATCTCCGGCAGAGATCTAGATGGATAATACCTTTTAGAAAAACCGGACGCTAAACACTTTCCGAAATTCAAAAAAATTAAACTTCGATTTTTTGTCCACACCGCCCTTTCTGTCCCGTATTAATTCGGCGCATAATTCTAGACGCTAAACGCTCACTAACTCCAGCAAAAGAAGCACGGTAAACTAACAATGTGATTAAAAAGCAAAAAGTTTCCCAATATGCACGCGAGAGAGGAATTTCCGTTCAAGCGGTAATGGATAAACTCAAAGAGCTCGATGAATATGTCAAAAGCTCTCAAGCGACTATAGAACCTCCGGTTATCAAACGACTAGATAAATTTTTTCCTCAGGTTCCAGCCAAAAAAGGTCTATCGAACACTAAAATAATCAAACCCATTGTCTCTGTTCCCCCCATGCCCGAAGAACTCAAAAAAATCACTCGCGCAGTTATCGAGGAAGAAAAAAAGAAACGTTCAGAACAAGAAGCCAAACGCGCCAATGCGACCAACATACCTCTACCTAAATCCATCGGTGGCAACAATCCCTTCATGCTGGCCTCTCGATTACAAAAAGTCCGCGAAAAACAACTTGAACAGGCGGCAGCCAAACCAACAGGCACCCCAGGAAAAAAGAACGACACCAGAACCGGAGCTAAAAGACGCCCTGACCAAAAAACTGGCCCCGGCGCTGGAACTAACAAACCCGGAATTACTCGACCCTTGCCAATAGGAGGATTTCGCGGTAGAGCCGGTAGAGGGGCCGCTCAAAGAGGTGCAACTCAAGGCGCTTTTGGACGCCAAGGACCGGTTTGGCGCACGAAAAAATCCCGTTCAACCAAGCGTTCAGAAATCGAGAGTCAAGAGACTCGAACCATTGGCGGAATCCAAATTCCCGATGGTGGCGGTCAAAACGTTGCCTTATTCCCTGGGGCCACCTTAATGGATTTAGCCGACCGAATCAATGTCAACGCCGCTCAATTAGTGGCGGTTCTGTTCAAATTGGGCGAAATCGCTACTGCCAATCAATCTTTAGACGCTGAAACTTTCGAATTGCTAGGAGCTGAATTAGGCTATCATATTTCTTTCGCCTCCGCCGAAGACGAGGACAAAGAATTGTTGGAATCTTTCGATATTGAATTGGAAACTCCGGACGATGAAGCCGATTTGATCCCGCGTTCGCCAGTCGTCACAGTGATGGGACACGTGGATCACGGCAAAACCAAATTGTTGGATTCCATCCGCGACACCAACGTTTTGGAATCGGAAGCTGGCGGAATCACCCAACGCGTCGGCGCTTACCAAGTCGAAGTGAATTTAGGTAAAGACCGGCGACACATCACTTTTATCGACACCCCCGGCCACGAAGCCTTCACTGCTATGCGAGCTCGAGGCGCCGAAGTCACCGACATTGCGGTCTTGGTCGTCGCAGCCAACGATGGCGTAATGCCGCAGACCGTTGAAGCGCTCAATCATGCCAAAGCCGCTCAGGTCCCGATCGTGGTGGCTATCAACAAAATCGATTTGCCCGACGCCGATGCCAACAAAGTGCGCGGTCAGCTGGCGGAGCTGGGACTGATTGACGAAGCTTACGGCGGCGATACTATTTTTGTGGAAATCAGCGCTAAACAACAAATCAACTTAGACAAATTATTGGAGGCCATTTTATTGACCGCCGATGCAGCTTTGGATTTGCGCGCCAACCCGAATAAAGAAGCCCGCGGCAACGTAATTGAAGCTCGCTTAGACCGCGGACGCGGAGCCACTGTCGCGCTTCTAATCCGAGACGGCACCTTGAAAGTAGGAGATTCCATTGTGGCCGGGACCAGCTACGGACGCATCCGCGCTCTGACCGACGAACACGGCGTCAAAGTCAAACGCGCCATCCCCAGCCAACCGGTCATTGCTTTAGGTTTCACCACTGTTCCCTCGGCCGGCGACACTTTTTTGGTAGTCGAGGAAGAACGCACTGCGCGACAAATCGCCGACAAACGCGAAGCCACTCAAAGAGCTGCCGACTTAGCTAGGCGCCGAACTAAAGTAACTTTAGAAGAATTCAGCCATCAAGTCAGCCAATCCAAGTTGGAAAATCTGTCTTTAATTATCAAAGGTGACACTTCCGGCTCAGTCGAAGCGATCGAGGATTCTTTGATCAAACTCGAAACTCCCGAGGAATTGCGACTCAATATTATCCACCGGGCTGTAGGCGATGTAACCCAAAACGATGTCAACTTGGCCAGCGTCGATCAAGCTGTAATCATTGCCTTCAATATAAAAGTCCAACCGCAAGTTGCCAAATTCGCCGAGGATGCAGGCGTGGAAATCCGACATTACAACATCATTTACGCAGTCACCGAAGAAATCGAAACCATTCTCAAAGGCATGTTAAAACCCATCACCGAAATTTATGAAGTGGGCAACGCTGAAGTGATGGAAATTTTCGACTCTTCTAAATTCGGACAAATTGCTGGCTCTTTAGTCCGCGATGGCATCATGATCAAAAACCGCTCAGCTCGAGTCGAACGCGCTGGAGCTATCGTAGCCGACCATCTTACTATCGAGTCATTGCGCCGGTTCAAAGACGATGTGACCGAAGTCAAAACTGGCTTCGAATGCGGAATCGGCCTGAAAGGTTATAACGACCTCGAAGTCGGCGACCGCATTATCTGCTTAGACACCCGCGAAGTTCCTAGGGATTAGTTAATTAGGAATTAGTTAATTAGGAATTAGTTGTGCTGGACATCTTGGTGCGAGGGCGCAAGCTCCCGCGCTGACACAATCTCAACTAATAACTGATAACTGATTACTGACAACTGACAACTGATTACTGACAACTGACAACTGACAACTGACAGCTACAAAAACTTGACAAAGCGGTGCTAAAATCTCTAAACTGAAATAACTATGAAATTATTCGGAAAAGAATATAATATTCCTGAACCGCAGATTATTTTATGGTGGGCCAGATATCCTTTAATTGCGTTATGCATCACCGGGGGGATTTTGCTGGTGGTGGAACTGTTAAAATAAATTTAGTGGCTTTAAATATTGGTATCGTCGGACTTCCTAATGTTGGAAAGTCCACGCTGTTCAACGCTATAACCAAGAACACGGCATTGGTCGCCAATTACGCTTTCGCCACCATCGACCCGAATATCGGAGTGGTCAATTTGCCGGACCCGCGCTTGCAGGTGTTGGAGCAGATGTTCAATTCGCATAAAGTAGTTCCAGCGACTGTCAGCTTTGTTGATATTGCGGGAATTGTCCAAGGCGCGTCGCAAGGCGAAGGTTTAGGCAATCAGTTTTTAGCCAACATCCGCGAAACCGACGCGATTTGTCAAGTGGTTCGAGCTTTCAAAGGCACTGAAGTAATTCATGTCGAAGGCAATGTTGATCCTGCCCGTGATATTGCCACCATCAATACTGAATTAGCGCTGGCAGATTTACAAACTTTAGAAAAAACTCTGCCTCGATTAGAAAAAGCTGCGCGCGCTTCGAAATCAGACGCGCATCAATTAGAAGTGGTCAAACAAGTATATCAATGTCTTTCCGAAGGCTCAGCTTTATCAGAGAAAATTGCTACGCTGTCAGATATCGATTCGGCAATTATTAAAACTTTATCCTTACTGACCGTTAAACCCACTATTTACGTATTCAACGCTTCCGACCAAGAACTGCAAGACCAAAATTACCGGAAAGAATTAATTGAATTAGTCCAGCCAGCTCCAGCGATATTTTTGGATGCTCAATTAGAATCAGAACTGGTTGATTTGTCTGACGCAGATGCGCTGGAATTATTAAAAGAACAAGGTCAAACCGAATCTGGGTTGTCGCAATTAACTCGAGTTGGATTTGACATTTTAGGATTGCAAACCTTTTTGACTGCTGGAGAAAAAGAAGTCCGCGCTTGGGAAATTCGCAAAGGAACTAAAGCCCCGCAAGCCGCTGGAACAATCCACACTGATTTCGAAAGAGGATTTATCAAAGCCCAAGTGGTTAGTTACGATGACTTAGTCGCCGCTGGTTCATTATTAGAAGCCCGCAACCAAGGCAAAGTGCGCTCTGAAGGCAAAGATTACATTATGCAAGAAGGCGATGTAGTCGAATTTATGTTTAATGTTTAGGTACTAGGAGTAAAGGAATTAGCCAAGAAATCTTACTGGTAGGGCTTACGCTGAATCGGTTCGATTACTGAAAGCGGAACTCTTTCACCACTACAATCCCGCACAACTAATTCCTAACTCCTAGTTAACCAGACACTAAACAGCGTCTGCTTGAGTCAAGCGAATAATGGTTTCGAAATGAATTGGGTCGAGGGACGCACCTCCGATTAGCAATCCGTCGCAATCCTCCGCAGCCATAATTCCGCGTGAAAGATTTTTGTTGACTGAACCGCCGTAAAGAATCCGCAGTTTTTCAGCTTCCGCTTCCCCAACTACTTCCGCCACTTTGGACCGAATCAGTTTGGTTATCTTGGCAATCTCTTCCGGTTCAACGGCTGAGCCTGAGCCAATCGCTGCCGCTGGTTCCCAAGCAATTACGATTTTCGACAAATCAGTCACGCCTAATCTCTCAATGTCGCGAGCTGCTTGAGTGGCCGAATAGGTAAAATCCTCAGGGTTTCCTTCAGTATCATCTACCGACACATCGCCCACACACAAAACTGGCGTCAAACCTTGATCCAAAGCCAATTTAGTCTTGGCTAAAATCAATTCCACCGTTTCATGATGATATTTACGCCGCTCGCTATGGCCGATCAAAACATAAGTGCAGCCCAGAGCTTTCAACATATTGACCGAAATATCTCCAGTATATGCGCCAGACTCCTTGTCACTCATATCCTCGCCACCATAAGCCACCGGAACTTTGTCCGATTCCACCAAAGTTTGAACTGAGCGCAAGTCCGTGAAAGGCACGAACAACAACGTCTCGACCACTTTGGCATCATATTTATGATCCTCCAACAACCAAGCTAACTTTTGCATGAACAAGGTCGCCTCTTTATGGTCGATGTTCATCTTCCAGTTGCCTGCTATTAGAGGTCTCCTAATTTCAGGTTTCATTATTTTTTCTCTTCTTTTTTGTCGGTCTTTGAACCACATCCACAAGCCATTTTATACCTCCTTTGACTTTAGAAAATTAGTACTACGACTATTTTACTCTAATACTGCCAATCCCGGCAAGGTTTTTCCTTCCAAAAATTCCAATGAGGCGCCTCCGCCTGTGGAAATATGGGAGAAAGCCGAGTCAGGATAACCAAACTTACGAACTGCAGCCGCTGAATCGCC
>JAITFB010000053.1 GCA_031281695.1 Candidatus Servula neotermitis | reverse complement strand
ACTTGATATTCATCCAACACGCGCGATACTTCTTGGACAATATAGTCTCGCACAGCTGGACGACATAAATCTAAAACTAGTTGGTGGCGTCCTTGGAGTGGAGTTTTGTTAGGCACCTGGATTACCCAATCTGGGTGTTGTCGATACAAATCGGAATTGGGATTAACCATTTCGGGCTCCAGCCAAATGCCAAATTGCAATCCCAGTTGTTTGATTTTTCGAACGAACGGTTTCAATCCCCGCGGGAATTTTTTGCGATTGACTTGATAATCGCCTAAACCAGCAGTGTCTGAGTCTCGACCTTTGAACCAACCATCGTCTAAAACCATCATTTCAACACCTAAATCTTGAGCCTGGTGTGCCAGCTTGAGTAGTTTGCGCTGGCTAAATTTAAAAAAAGTGGCTTCCCAATTATTAAAGGCCACCGGCCGAGTTTTACCGCGCCAAGTTGGTGGAACTATTTCTTGATTCACGAAGTCGTGAAAATTGTGAGCCAGATCGTCCAGACTCTGATCGGAATAAGTCATAATTGCGGCTGGAGTCTCAAACGACTCATTGGTTTGGAGCGGCCATTCAAAACTTTGGGGATTAATGCCCAGTTCCACCCTTACCAAATTTTGATTACTCAATTCCACCAGCCCAAAATGATTCCCGCTGTAAATTAAATTAAACCCATAAAATTCTTTCCTGCAGCTGCTTACACCTACCGTATTGGCTGCAACACCTTCGCTTTTTGATTTCTGAATTATGAATTTTGAATTGTGAGTTCGATCATTCTCAACGCTGAAACTTGAACCATCACCGATACTATCCACTGCCGATGTACTCAATATAAACCCAGGATTGTGTCGGTTCGAGCTGGAACCAGTATTGCTGGAATTAATGTAAATCCCAGGAGCCAGCGGACGAGTATGAGTTTGAGCTTCTTTGGACCAAGCCCCGTCGAAAGTGGTGAGAGAAAAATTTCGGTTAGGTAAATCCACCATCAACGACATCAGTTTGCGAATAATCAAAGGAGATGTGTTTTGATTGCGGATGCGGCACCAGCGTTTGATCACGTTGGCCGCTGGAAATACTTGATAATTTAGCTTCAGTTGGACTTGATTCGATTGGTCGATCAGTTTGAAAGTGAGAGTGTCATCAGTGATTTGATGTTCAGCGTAGATAAAGTCATGCACAAAACTGGTGTCTGGCATTTTGATTTCGGCTGGTGGATCCCGAAAATCACCTCGGCCCACTCCTGCCCACTCCAAAGCCAGCAAGTCCAACGAATAGAGCGGATCGGTTTCGGAATACGCCACCGTAGTACCGGTTTCCGCGTTATGTTTTAAAGCCAGTGCTTCCACTTCCTGCAAACTAGCACTTGGCAATTTAGCTCCGTAATATATATGCTCTAGGTGGCCAAATTTGGTAATCCGTAAAATATAAGTGCTTCGATCAGTGTTGAGCCAAAAAGTTTGATTTTGTTCAGTGATCATAAAATAAGTTTAGACTTTCAGGACTAATGCTTCATAAGGTTTCAGTTCCATAGGTTCAAGCAGCACTTTGCGGTTGCAGTTAGTGATGACAATTTCGCCTCGCAAATGGGCCTGAGGTGGAACTACTGAATGCTTAGAAAAATTGAGTAGGACAGTCCAACGTTCATCATTTAATATCCGTTCGTAAATCATTAATTGTCGGTTTGAGTAAACCGGTTTGAATTCGCCATTTTGCAGAGTCGGACTAGTCTTGCGCAATTGAATCAACTGTTTGTAAAAGTTCCATACTGAGTCTGGATCATTCAGCTGGTCCGCCACATTAATTTCGGTATGGTTAGGATTAATCGGCAACCACGGCATCCCAGTAGTGAAACCTGTGTTTGCAGCACCGGCCGCTGAGCCCCACTGCATGGGGGTACGCGCATTATCTCGGCTGGCGATTTTGATCCATTTCCAAGCCAGCGATTTAGGGATGTGGAGTTTTTTAGTGGCTAACTGAAAAATGTTATGGCTTTCCACATCTTGGATTTGCTCTAAATTGTCCCAGGGATAGTTAGTCATTCCAATTTCTTGGCCTTGGAAAACATAAGGGATGCCGCGTTGGGTTAATTCGAAAACAGCTAGCATTTTGGCGGAACGTTGGCGTAACTTTGCGTCAGGACCATCGTAACCATAATGCGAAACTATCCGCGGTTGGTCGTGGTTTTCTAAATAGAGCGATGGATAGTCTAAGCCGGTTTGCCATTTAGTGATAGTTTCTAATAATTTGCTGGCCGAAAAAGCTTTAGGCACATAGCGAGAGACTCGCCGATCTACTTCTAAATGGTCAAAATAAAAAATGGTGTCGAGTTCATGACGTTGGGAATCGCTTAACTCTTTAGCTTGCTTTAAGTCAACCATCACAGTCTCGCCTACGATAAAGGCAGACGCTGGCTCCCAAACTTTGGAACGGAACTCTTGTAAAATTGGGTGTAGTCCTGGTTGAGATTGATAATGCTCGATTCCGGTTAGAGCAATCTGTTTTTTCCCATCGGCCAAGCTGGTTTTATATAGAACGTTGATCACATCGCAACGAAATCCTGCCACCTGACGATCCAACCAAAAATGCATTACTTGCTGGACGGCCTGAATGACCTTAGGGTTATGGTAGTTGAGATCAGGTTGGTGAGGGTCGAATAAATGCAGATAGTATTGTTTTCGTTCTGGAGCGTAAGTCCAAGCTGAGCCCATGAAAAACGAAGTCCAATTGTTGGGTTGGTCTTGCCAAATGTAAAAATCTTTGAACTCAGGATCGCCAACTTTGGATTTGAGAAACCACTCGTGTTGGTCGGAAGTGTGGTTGATCACTAAATCCATAATGATTTTGATGTTGCGTTCAGCTGCAGCCGAGACTAGTTGGTCGAATTCCGCCAGCGTGCCAAATTTCGGATCAACGTCAGTATAGTTGGCAATGTCGTAACCGAAATCATGATCTGGGCTGGGATAAATGGGACTTAACCAAAGCGCGTCAACTCCTAAATCGGCTAAATAATCTAAGCGCGAAATGATCCCCGCAATATCGCCAATCCCATCTCCGTTACTGTCCTGAAATGAGCGCGGATAAATTTGGTAGATTAGAGCGTTTTTCCACCAATCACTTGAATCAGTTAGTGGGGTAGACCTGCTTTTTGGCATATTTAGCATACATCCTTTCGTTGACGCCGTGTTGGCTGATGATTTTGCTGAAAAATTTCCCACTGGACTTAATGGTGCGTTTTTGGCTGGTGTAATCCATATGAACCAAACCGAAGCGAGCTGATTCGCCTTCCAGCCATTCGAAATTGTCGCAAAAACACCAATGATAATAGCGTTCAATCGGAAGCTTGGCCTGGGCTTTAGCAATCACGCGTAAATGGTCATATAGATATTTGGATCGGAAGGTATCACGATTGTCGCAGGTGCCATTTTCGGTGATGAAGAGCGGGCGCGGAAGTAACCGATAGGCGGTCTTGCAGACTTGAGCGATGCCTTTCGGGTAGATTTCCCAGCCCAAATCGTTGATGGGCGCGGGTTGTTTTACGCCGTCGGCAAACGAGGATACTGTGGAACGACTGTAGTAATTGATTCCCCAGAAGTCAGCGTATTCGCCGCGCGGAAAATGTCCCAAGTTACGAATGAATAGACCAAAACGTCCCAAGACAAAAGCTTTGGAAATGGTGGTATTGAAAAAATGTTTGATGCCGAATTTGAATAGGTGGTGGAAAGGATTCCAAAGGCGTTTCGCTCGGTAAACTCGGAGATGATGAGCGATGCCGATCTTGATGTTGGGGTAGCGTTGGTGGAGGACAATATACAGTCGGATATGGGTCGCGGCTAACACCGATAATACTCGCGAAGTAAGCCAGAGGGATTTTTTGCCGGGCGGAAAATCGCCATAAAAATAACCGAAGACTGTGTAAACGTTGGGCTCATTGAATGTGACAAATTCTTGGACTTGAGGATACAGTAGCTCGACGGTTTTTTCAGCGAACTCGAGGAAATATTTAGCATTAGCTTTTTTAGCCCAACCTCCTATCTCCTCAAACCATTTAGGATTAGAGAAATGGTGCAAAGTGACCAGTGTCTCAATCCCGACTTTTTTCAAATAAAGTATTTCATCGAGATAACGTTGCAAAACTTGGGTGTCAAAATGGTGTGGCTCTGGTTCGACGCGGGCCCAATCAATCGACATGCGATAAATTTGCAGCCCCATTTTTTGCATAAGGTTAGCATCCTCTTTCCATTTCTTCCAGTGTCCGCCGGCATTGGTGGGGGAGGATCCATCTTTAATATGTCCTTGTTCCGCCCAAGTTAACCAATTCGAAGCTGGAGCTGAACCTTCAATCTGCGTCGAAGCAGTTGCGACGCCTAAGCGAAAATTGTTTTGGAATTTAAAACTATGTGCCACGTGATTATTTTAACATAGCTCGCAAGCTCGCAGTAGTCAGTTATCAGCTGCACAGACTGGTTGCACCGATTGAGTTGTCCTCTCAGACCTCGACTATATAACTGATTCTTGACTAAAACTTTGTGTCTCTAACTTTATAAAGATTGAGCTAAATTTATAAAGTTATGATAAACTATATATATTATGACTAAAAGTATTGCTCAACAGTTGCGAGAAATTGTAGTGGCTTCAAGGTGGACTCAAGAACAGCTGGCATATAACTTAGGAGTTACTTTTGTCACACTCAATTCTTGGATTAACGCTAAATCCCAGCCCAGAACTAAAGCCAGGTTAAAAATTGACGAAATGTATTG
>JAITFB010000012.1 GCA_031281695.1 Candidatus Servula neotermitis | reverse complement strand
TTCTGACGAAAATCGGACAAACTGGTTCGAATGGAAATTTTGGAATTGAAGCGTTGATGGAAAAATTTCAGGCTTTTGCTTTGTAGGCTTTCTTTAGCTTTGACTTCGATAGGGATTATTCGATTAGGGGTCTGGATTAGAAAATCTACTTCGGCAGTAGAGTTTTTGTCACCAGACCAGTAAGAGACGGGTAAATTTTTAAAAACCTTTAATTCCTGAAGGACGAATTGTTCAGTGAGCGCCCCTTTGAACTCAGTAAACACTTGGTCAGGCATTAGTAAAACTTCTGGACCTAATCCAGATAACGCATTCAATAACCCAAGGTCCACCGTGAAAATTTTAAATGCTTGCAAGTCTCGATATGAGTTAATTGGAAATTTTGGTGCTGTGCTGCGATAAATTTGATATATTAAACCGGCTTGACTTAGCCAGTTCAGAGCAGCTCCGTATTCACGAGCGCGAGCACCTTGTTTGATCAACCCATATATAAACTTGCGGTTTTCTTTAGCTAGTTGAGTAGGGATGTTTTCCCAGGTTTGAGCTATTTTAGGAACTAAGCTGCTTGGCGCATGTTTGCCTAAATCTCTACGGTAGGTATCCAATAGCGAGATTTGGACATCACGCGTTGCTTGCCAGGATTGGGTCTCGTTGTAAATCGAAACTACTTCAGGCATTCCTCCAACAAAGAAGTAGGTTTGGAGTAGTTCAACATACCGAGTTTTAAAAGTTTGGACTAATGGATAGTCTAAGGTTTGTAACGCTTCGAGCAGCTGGACTTGTTGTTGTGCTAATAAAAATTCATGAAACGACAGAGGCTTCAACTGGAGAAATTCAACTTTGCCGACTGGAAATGAGATGTTGAGGTGTAGCGTCAAACCTAAAAAACTTCCAGCCGCGATGACGTCGTATCTTGTTGGATGTTCTTGGAAATATTTCAACGATTCAACAGCTTGAGGGATTTCTTGGATTTCATCCAAAATAATCAAAGTATCGGAATGTTGAATATCTATCCGGGATTCTGCCCGCAAGCCTCTGATTATGCGCTCAATGTCATAATCTAAGCTAAAAAGGGCCGACATTCGTTGATTATTTTCCATATTGATATACGCGACTTTTTGATAACGACTAGCCCCGAATTGTTTGGCTAACCAGGTTTTACCGACTTGTCGGGCACCCTCTAAAATTAATGGCTTATGATCCGAGCGGCCTTTCCAGCGGTCTAAGTCCTCGATAGCATTGCGGTAAATGATTGTCTCCTTTGTTTTAATCTTATCGGTAATGCCAATTTTTCGTACGACTTTGGTGTATCAAATGCCAATTTTTCGTACGACTTTTGTGGATGAATCGTCACATTTTTAACGATTTAGAATATTGAGCGCTTAAACCAAGGGGTGAATTGTAACGCCTTTGACCACTCGGTTGACAGTTCCGTTGGCGGATGGGGTGTCAGGAGTGTTGCCAATCGCGACCGATTTGGTGACGGCAATTATTTGAGCAGCTAGGATATAATCTAAGGCGGAGAATAATTCCGGTAAATCGGTGTGCGGTAAGTTGAAGGGGTTAGAGCCAGTGTCGGTGCCAAATCCCCAGATCGCTGAGGCAATATCATCTGTTTGAATTTCCTCGAGAATCTCCAAATCATATTGCTGGGTGTAAGCATCGGGCGAAATAAATACGATGACCAAAGTGGTCTCGTTGATAAAAGATTTGGGACCGTGCCGGAAACCCATGGAAGAGTCGAAGATGGTTGCGATTTTTCCAGCGGTGAGTTCCAAAATTTTCAGTTGGGCTTCGCGAGTCAAGCCGGCTAAGGCGCCACTGCCTAAATAAACAATCCGAGAAAAACTGCTTTCGCCGATGGCAGTGAGCTGGTCAGTGCGTTCTAAAACTGATTGAGCGTTGGTTAGTAACTGATCCATAAACTCAGCTTTATTGGCGCGCGAATGTTTGCAATCGAACAGTAATCCAGCCGACAGTAGCATGGAACTGAATGACCCAGTCATAGCGAAAGCTTGATCATTGCTGGCTTCGGGCATCAACCACAATTTATAATTTTGGGGATCGCCAGCGCGAGCGATTTCAGCTAGTTCGCCATCGCCATCGCAAGTAATTATTAGGTGTCGAACATTTCGACAGAATTGATTGGCCACCTGAATAGCCGCGACTGATTCGGGACTGTTGCCGCTGCGTGCGAACGAAACTAATAAAGTGGGTTGATTGGGGATTAAGCAATCTGCTGGAGCGGATACGGTCGACGTAGTCGGCGCACTGACGAATTCATATTGTTCTGTGTCGCCATGTTGGGTTAAATAAGCTTGCAATACATCGCCGACATAGGCCGATGTTCCAGCACCCGTGAAAACCACGCGAGTCTTGCTGGAATTCTTAGGGAAACTGTTTTTGGAAAAATCTAAGTAACTATCAAAAACTTGCCGCCAAAGTAACGGTTGGCCTTTAATTTCGGTTACAGTATGAAAGGCTCCAATTTTTTGAAGCTCAGAATCAGAAAGGTCGAATAAGTTCATACGATTAGTTTAACAGAAAACTGATGTCAACAGACAGACAATGTAATGTTGTCGTGCGCTACGAGAACGCGTCTGTCTAATTTATACATACGCGATGAGGTCCGCAGGCATAGCAGAATCAATGGTGAAATCGATAGGTGATGGTGACACTCCAGTAGCTGCCAGATCGAAGGTTAGCTTGGCGATCATGGCTCCATTATCAGTGCAGTATTTTAGAGGTGGAAAAAAGGCTTCGCAATTTTGTCTCAGGGCTGCCTCACTCATTTGCTGGCGCAACATTGAGTTGGCGCTAAAACCTCCGCCGACTACAATTTGTTTGACCTTATAAGTATTGGCGGCATCTAGAGTTTTGTTGACTAAAACTGATACTACAGCATTAGAAAAACTGGCGGCTAAATCTGGTAAATCTGCGTCGCCTGAATAACGAGTGACCGCGGATTTCACGCCGGAGAACGAAAAATCGAAACGGTGGTTAGGTAGGAATTTAGGAGCAGTTAAACCTTGGGGAAATTCAACGGCTTGCGGATTGCCAGTTTGAGCCAAGCGATCAATTATGGGTCCTGCTGGATAATCTAAACCCCAAAACCGACCGACTTTATCGAAGCATTCTCCGGGCGCATCGTCCAAAGTTGAACCTAACACTGTGATCGCGTCGCTAAAATTATTGACTAAATACAATGTGCAATGTCCGCCCGAAACAATCAGCGCAATCAGGGGATAGCGCAACTCGGGATTCGGCTGGTCGTTCAACATGGTTGCAATATCGCAATGAGCAATAATATGATTCACTCCATAAATCGGGATTTTTAACGATTGGGCTAGCGACTTGCCAAATTGGACACCCACCGCCGAAGCTGCCGCTAATCCAGGACCAGCGGCCACACCGATTACTTCGATCTCATCAAGTTGCAGTTGAGCCTCCGTGAGCGCTTGATCTATCACGAATTCAATACTCTCCAAGTGTGCTCTTGCGGCAATTTCGGGAATAATTCCACCAAAACGTTGATGCTGTTCCATGGAGCTGGCCAAAGCATTAGCCACAATTTCTCCGTCCCTAATTATACCCACTCCGGTCTCGTCGCAACTTGATTCGATGCCTAATACTATCACAGGCTTAGTTTATCGTGCTTGCGTTAGCAATTG